>NZ_QLYT01000084.1:0-21222 GCF_003269305.1 Paenibacillus sp. MDMC362 | reverse complement strand
TTTGAGAAAGCTGCCTAATGAAATAACCATGTCTAACTTTTGGGGGTCACTTCAAATATAGGGCTTGTTATTTATGAAATTATTCTTGTTTAACATTCTTATTTCTTAATTGGCTTCTTCTTAAATAACAAGTAAACGATGAAAGTAAATACAGCTGCAACTAATAAACTAGTGACTGCGGTTAAGAAGTAGTTGTTTACACCGTTCGAAGCGTTAGATTCTAAAATCGGATAACCTCCAGTTCCATCTGCATCAGGATTTCCACCATGTGACTGGACTTGTTTTAGAAAGCTGATTGTTTTTTCGGAATCCCATAACTGATTATTGTCCATCCCACCCATCAATGCATTTTTTTCTGCCGGAACGTCTGGGATATTTACTTCTTTACCATTCAAGTTTGCTACTAGATACCTAATATTTCCGTCTTTAATTAAAACCGGATCAGTGTAATCACTGTTTGTAGAAAGTGTATTTGTCATTATGTCTAATGACTTAGCCAATCTAGATGCATCTCCTCCTGCAACCACTACTCTGAAACTATCTTCATACCTTTCGATGGTGAGAAAAGATTTGCCTAATCCATTTGACATGACAATAAATTCATATTGTCCAGTTGGTTTTGAAACATCGATTAAACTTGTAGAAACATTATTGAACTTACTAGCGTCAAACAAATGAACTTCAAAACCTGGTCCAAGCGTAACATTATTCACCTCATCTTTATCGGCATAGCCATATCCAACTGGATCTACGAGAATTAATTTCTTAAATTCCTCAAGCCCAGTTCCTTCTGCATACTTTTGAATATCTTCTGGAATATTTGTACTAGCATAAATGTTTTGTACTGAAATAAAACAGATAAATATACTAATCAAGAACACAGAAAAATATTTTACTTGTCTCATTTATTAGCTTCCTCCTTTTTTTGTAATGTAGTTAATTGTAATGCCAGAAATCCTTTAATCCCCATCTCCAGGTTCTGTCTGCACCTGATCCTCCATTAAATTTTGAGTATTCCATCGATGTTTTTACTCCATCCCAAGGGTCCAGATAGTTCATGTACCAAGTATAGGTAGGTGTATTGCTATAGCCGTAGATAGCAACGGCATGGCCATCTATCGCTGTCGGACTATTCCATTTCCAACTAACGTACACAGGACGTCCCCCATCGATTTGACTTTGAACTTGAGATACATTTAAATTCCCTGAATAATAGTTTGATGATACTCCATAGCTATGCATACCGCTCTGAGCTTCCGTCGTTGTAGCCGAAACATTAGCACAGGTACTAGTGGACTTCACTTTCTTTACGAAATCACACTGATAAACGTTTTTACTCGCCATAAACTTAAGGACACTAGAACTTACTGCCGCCCAGCACCAACTATCCTTTTCTTGTTTAGCAATTGGATATGAGGGGAGATCTCTGGAAGCAGCAAAAGTTTGTGTTATGAAACTTACAGTAAATATTAAGGAAAATATAGCGGTAAGAATAAATTTGCGGTGTCTCATTTTGATAAGCCTCCTTTAGTTTTTAATGATCGTTTTTTGCATTATATTCTTCAAGACCATGGACCCTATTTACATGATAAAGTTTATCCCCCCTCTATATGTCATAACATCAAGCCACGCATTACCCCTAACTAAGATCTAAGATGTTAAAAAATAACTTACTGAAGAAATTATCCGTATATTTTAATTAACGCCTTAAGATCAATAAATGTTTCCTCTTTTTCCTATTTTTTTATTCCTTCCCATAATTAAACAAACATTTAAAGGGAGGGCATATCTTTTTCTCAGTTAGATACGGGACTTTATTACGAGCGAGGTTTTCAGTAATATGACCATTATTATAGGTGGGAGGATGTAGGGAGTCACGGTTCTACGAAGGCCCTCGGAAAGGTAAGAAGTTTAACAAGACGAGCCCAGCCTAATCCCGTGTAGATCAGTCCTTCCTATATCAGTGAGCTGGAGAACAGTGAAAAGCGCCCTCTCTGCTAATGATTACGGCATTAGCAAGGGCGCTACAGTTAAGCCTTTGGCTCTATTTGAGGATTATGAGACTAGATGTTCGCCTCCAGTAGTCGGAGACTTCAACATTCCAACAAAATAGTGGTGAAAGTTCAGTTGATCTCCAAGTCATTAGCGGACTTTAGATCTCTGCTTGCTGGTATGGTGTATTTATATAGTATCGTCAGGGGTACCAAGCTGAAAGTTCTGTAGAAGCGAAACTAGATAGGTGTTAACTTCATTATACTTAAATACTTTCTCCAATAAATGTTTCATGCGATCCACAACATGATCAACATCTGACCAATCATTCACGTCAACGCTTTTGGAGCGAAGTCGTGTAAAAGTCCCATCCTTTTTTTTCAAGGCAGTAGACTTAATAGAGAATAGGTTATCTGGATCGTTATCATTTAAGTAATTTAGCAAAGCATGTCTTTTATTACCGTCTGCAATGGGTCCTACTTCCAGGATAAGGCGTAGTCTTGTTTCTTCAGCTGCAAAGAAATAAGTAATCGGCCTTGGCGACCTCCATTTATTCACTAGCCGAGGAAGTAACTGATCTAAAGATGAAGGGATAAACCAATACTGTGTATCACTAAGATATGAATCTGGATCTTCATGGTGGCCTATACAATCAAGTTCAGATCTCAATATTTCCGTCGCTTGATTAAGTGTTGATATGGAAGTGACTCCATACTTAATGATCGTTTCTATTGCTTCTCTATGGTGCTTATAAATCTCACGACAAAGTTTAATGAGTTGTTCATCTTGCATGGTTAGCACCTCCAAAGTTCTAGTATAGTAGCGAATAAAATCGTATACTTTTGTGTTCATATGATCTTTATTCAAAGTGAGAATTGAATTTAATATAGACAAAATATCACCATGACCTAAATGATAATATTCCGGATGTGGAGCCTCATCTCCATTTAGAGTTAAAAATAGCGGAATGATATTCTTGATCCCCGGGTAATTGTCCTTAATTAGATTTATGTACTTCTCCAGCTGGTGATGTGCTAAACCTGCATGTACTTTATTCTCAATAAACAGGATGAAATCGTTGCTTTTTGAAATGACAAGGATATCGATGTTTCTCCATTCACGCAAAACCTCTGCATCGAAAAAGCTGCTTAACAGTACATCCGATATCTGCAACTGGTGATTTTTGACTTCAATATCCCTGCATAGTACCTCAGCAATTAATTTTTTCAATACCATATCACTTAAAAAGTGGTTCTCTTGCGGACTTAAGAGCCATGCCAACATATTAGAATGTCTTATTTCAAATTGATCCACTTTCAGTACCTTAAGAGGATTAAACTCATTGATCTTGGCAGTTAGAAGCTCCAGTAAATGATTGTTCGTAACAAAACGGTTGATCTTATAGTAAAGTTCATCAGTCTCATTCATAGTTCTACCTCCTTAATTTATATCGCTAAAATGAAAATGATCCCCCTATCTCTCCTTGAAGTAGCTTCGTGACAAGTTATAACTTAAGCTTAGTCAATTACAGATTGCCACTCTATTATAGAATATCTATGTAACAAACCTTGTCATCGAATATGTGTTCTTGTTAAAATAAAAACAATGTCCCTCATAGGGAACATTGCAAAATAACACATAAGAAACTAAACCGCCTTGCTTTTTCACATTCGTCAACACTTTGTTGTTGAGAACATCACCTCTTAATCGTTTTCACAACATCAATCGACGATCCTCGTCAACATATACATCCATTCGCCAGAAATCGGTGAAACCCTTCTATAGAACCATTGCAGATTATTCTTTAACTTCACCACTATTGCTAATGACCTATTACTAATCCGATGACAACCAAATCTTTATTGGTTTAATCCTCTTTATGTGTATCGGGATCACAGCTTTCATCAGATTTTTGCTCCTCTTCCCTATACTTCTCCTTCATTTCATCATAAAACTCTGTTATTTTATCACTCGTTAAACCTAACTTCTCAATGACTTGTTTAATCTCCAAATTCATTGCACGGTTTCTTGGTTTCATGGGATTCCTCCATCACTAATTCCTCATTTATCCATAGTTTAAAGAATAGTAGTGACAATGGAATGCCAGCAAACGTAAGTTCGGAACCCAAAATCGGCATAAAAAAAGACTGCTCATTGAGCAGCCTTTGATTAGCCTTATGGTAACATAGAGAGTAACTTGGTTTAACTACTTCACAACCACCCGCTGGTTTTCATTTTCATAAGCGAAGCCAAGCTCAATAGCTCTTTGAATCCCCGATTTAATCGACTTCTCCAGGGCACTGCCGGATCTAGCGTATCCGAGCGCCTTAACCACTTGTTTCGTTAACTCATCATAAGGAAGACTAATTTGAGAAGACAGAATGGATTTCACGGCAACCGCTACTTCTTCCGGCGGTAAATCCTCGGCCATTCGCCGCTGAGCGTCATCTGTGGATACCCTGTAAATCCCATACTCGGATGGTTTTATTCCCTCTGGCCAGAAGAAAGTCATTCCGTTCACTTCCGTATGTTCAGGTTGTATCTTCATCAACAACTCTGTAAACCTCTGATCCAATCGTGCCCCAAGTCTCGTAATGCCCCATGCCTGTAAAATGCGTTTTGTAAGTAAACTCCGACTAATAGGTCCCTCTTCTTGAATGACCTTTCGGATTTGACCCAAAAGGAGCCCGGTCGATTCTGGGGAATGAAACCAATCCGCCCCTAAAGAAACAGCATCCAGAACGCAGACATGGTAAGGCTGCATCTCTTTCGGTTTCTGAGGCTGTACAGGTTGAACATGATGATCCTTGCTTACCGGAGGATTCTGTGAATGATCAAATGTCACTTGTTCATGAGTCACTGCTACTTCAGCTTGGGACTGAACCCGTAACTTCGTGACCTCTCTTCCTCGCTTAACAGCTTCCACAATACGGTCCATTACGCCTTCTCTATTATCCCACCAATCCGGACTCCACACCCTCAACAAATTCCAGCCAAGCTGCTTAAGGACTTCTTCCCGCAAAATATTTCGATCCCGTGCAGATTCTGCATTTTGATACATCGGTCCGTCAAGCAGAATCCCTAATGCATAATGATCGGACTCAGGGTCCAATACCGCTAAATCAATGCGATATCCCGATGCCCCGACATAGAGATCTGCTTGGTATCCCCGCTTTTTCAATTCAGCGGCCAGACTTCGGTGAACATGCGAAACCTGAAGCGCTTGAGATGACGCCTCGCTTGCAGGCAGGATCCGTTTTCCTTTTTCCGCATACTCAAGGAACGCTTTTAAGCCTAGTACACCTTCGCTGCTGATCCTGCTCGCATTCAGGTGATGGGCATGCAGTGTTGAGAATACCAGCATTTCGTACCTAGCTCTTGATACGGCAACATTTAACCGTCTCCAACCTCCCTGCCGGTTTAACGGTCCAAAATTCAGGCTGACCTTACCGTTTGCATCAGGCCCATATCCCACTGAGAACAAAATAACGTCCCGTTCATCCCCTTGAACATTCTCAAGGTTTTTGATGAATAGGGGTTCCGGCATTTGCATCATCAGCATTTCCACTTCCGGTTCTTGCTTCAGCACTTCTTCAAGCATATCCTCAATCAAGGTTTGCTGAATGGAGCTAAACGTGACGACCCCCAAGCTCTGTTGACGCAAGACCGGGTCCTTAATGCGGCGGATAATCTCAGCAACGACAGCCTCACCTTCGGCTCGATTCTGTTTCGTACGTCCCCGATCATAATATCCTTCAACAGGACACCATTTCACACTTGAAACGGGTTCATCAGGAGATGGGAAGGTCATTAACTTATTTTCGTAGTAATGAGCGTTACTGAAAGCGATCAGGCTTTCATGCCGACTGCGATAATGCCAGGTCAGATGTCGCTCCGGCATTCCAAGCGCCAAACAATCATCCAATATGCTCTCCATGTCTTGCAACGCCGGTTCCTCTTCCTCCGTTTCCTGACGGCTCTTCGAAAAGAAGCTCGTTGGTGGCAGCTGTTTCGGATCACCTACGATGACAGACTGTTGTCCCCGTGCCAATGCCCCAACCGCTTGTGCCGTTGGCACCTGAGAGGCTTCGTCAAATATTACCATATCGAATGGGGACCGTTCAGGATCGAGGTACTGTGCTACAGAAATCGGACTCATTAACATACAAGGGACTAATCGCGGGAGTAAATTCGGAATCTGTTCAAACAGCTTGCGAATGGACATATTTCTTCCCCCACTGCGAAGCGCACGCTGAAGGATTCCGGCCTCCGAGCTTTGCGATGCTTCCTGCGTCATTAGAGGGACTCTCGAAGAAAGCCTGGCCACAATTTCTTGTTGGGTTAGTCTCGTATATTCCTCGTCGGCTTCTTTGAAGCGAAGAAGGGTTTCTTCAAATACATTGCCGGAGAATGACACGAATTGCTCATCACGCGCAATGATGTAATTCGCTATTTTTTTATAAAGTCCACGTTCAAAAGCGTCCTTCAACTGGTCATTAGATAGACGCCCTTCTTCGTATGGAATGATAAGTGGGAGAAGTCCTTGCTCCTCCGCCTGCGATCGCACTCTTCGCCACGTACACCAATCTCTCAATACATCTAGATGAGATATCCATCCATTTGCTTTTTCCAGGAGATCATCGTGCCAGTCCAAATTCTGAGACTGATGTGCCATGCGCTCAAAGTCAATCTGCAATAGATCGCGGAGTTCCTTCTCCTGATTCTTCACTTGTTCATGACTACGGAGTACAGACTGTATCGATTGATTCAGCGCAGCATTCCCACGAAGCTCAACCATAAATTCCGCAATCTGTGTTCTTGCGTGATGGGCATCGGTAGTATTTTCATACCAAGCCGTTAACGCTGCATGCAATCGATTCAGCCACTCGCAAGTCTCCATGATGTCGTCCCACTTGCCTTCGTCATCCCAGATCAGCGAGGAACCAAGGAATGGAGCGGATTCGTCTCTTGCTCGACTTAACTTCTGTTCCTCTTCCTGCAGGGAAATGATATCCAGCAAGTGAGATCTGACATCCTGCTTGGCCATCCCTTGACCGGAAATCGCCATTTTCTTCAGCATATTAAAAATGCGATTCTGCCCGGCCCATTTCGGAAGGAACCATTTTAGCTCCAAACTATCCCAAGTAGATAACATCATTTGGGCATCTAAACGATGAGCCTCTGAAGTGAATAATTTGGAAACCTTACCTCTAATCTCGTCTCGGCGTTTGCCCTGAAGTGCTGCGGCCTTTAGCCTTTCGACCGATTCTTCGAGATTGATCTCTTGCATGAGGGCAGGTTTAATATCCGGTACACGGCTAGCCAGCTCACACAACTGTGCGAGTATGGAGATTTTGTCTTGAGTCATCGGAAGAGCTCCAAGCTTGAAATGCTTCAGCGCTTCATTCATCGCTTTCTGACGTCCCTCAAGCTCTACGATGTAGCTCTTTATTAATACTTCTGCGTTTGCCTTCAGCTCCTGTGTATAGGATGTAACCTCAGAGTCCGCCCAAGGATGCGTGCCCGGATTGCCAAGGGCAGCCCCGGCTGCGATTAATTGAGCAACCGTGTCATTCCATGCAACCAAGGTATCCGGGTTCAGTCCTTCAATCGCTGCGTCATTGAACGTAACGACATCCGGTGCTTCACCCGCCCTCTCATACTCCGATATCGCTTCAAATAAAGATAAGCCAAAAGCATGTTTTCGATGAAGGGCTTTTACATAACCGTTTAACGTCTCTCTCAACTGGAACAAGCGATCTGCTTGTCTTTTCCACGACTCGCCAGACTGTATCCGCTGCACATCAATCGCATTGCTTAATTGGTCAAGGACTGCTCGCTTTGTGCTTTTGTTGGAGTGAAGTTCCAGGCAAAAAGGGCCCAAACCGATTTGTTCTAATCTTCGCTGAACAACGGACAGTGCAGCCATCTTCTCCGCTACGAACAGCACTTTCTTCCCATTGGCCAGAGCACTAGCAATCATATTCGTAATGGTCTGGGACTTCCCGGTTCCTGGAGGACCGTGCAGCACAAAGCTTTGCCCCTTAAGCGCCGCGCGAATGGCCGATAATTGTGAAGAATCCGCACTGACCGGAATCAACGAATGAGCCGGATGCTCTTCATCGAGCAGCTCGGGCTTCACTTCCACAGATTCCCGTAGCTGTAATTGCCCCTGAATAAGACTTGCCACCACTTGATTCTCTGCCAATTGATCAGCTCTCGTGCGAATGTCATTCCACATTACAAATTGCCCGAAAGAAAACAATCCGAGATTAGCCGTTTCCTCGATGTCCCAACGGGATACTTGAATTAATGCATGTCGAATAACGTTAAAGATCTGTTTCAAGGCAATGCCTTTCTCATCCCTCGGAAGCGGATCCAGGCCATCAATGCCGATACCGTAATCCTGCCTTAGCATCTCCAGCAGTGTAATATTAATCTGCGGTTCTTCATCCCTCGCCCGAATGACATATCCTTGTCGTGAAGATTTTCGTAAAATATCGACAGGAATCAGCACAATCGGCGCATATCGAGGAAGTTCGCTAACCGGTGATTCATACCATTTCAAGAGACCCAAAGCAAGAAAAAGCGTGTTAGCCCCATTCTCCTCCAATGAAGTTCGGGCAGACCGATAAATATGTACAATTCTTTTCTCTAGGTCTTGAGCATTCAAATCGGCTCTCAGTCGTCTCCGGACGAATTCCTCCTGCAACAATTTAACGAGTGGGTGATTGGCATTCACACTTTGATACAAGCTGGCGTTTCGCCCGTTATCCTCCCAGTCACTGGGCCTAGCCAACAGTTGAAATTCATCGCCGTCAGCCAGCGCATCTTCTAAATCTCCCAACTGGGCAGAAATGACCGGAATGCTCGACTTGGTTAAGCGAAAATTGAGCAGTGAATTACGAAGCGTCAAATCTAGCAGCTTACGTTCCCATTGCTTTTGCCGCGTTGTAGGCTGCAACGAATCAACTTCCAATGGTTTTTCCAGCACTTCCAGAAGTTCCGGAGCAGCACTTTCATGGTTCTTCGTCTCACGAGTCTCCTCAATGACCCATCCATTTGTCGCCTTCGTACGCAGTGGTAACGGTCGTATGGCTGCTGCGCGTGCTCTTCGAATATCGACCAAGCCATCGAATGAATCGGGATCTCTCAGATGCTCCTCGGCTAGCATAGCCGCTTGATCAAATGGAATACGATCCCCCTTCACCATAGCCGTAGACTCCACAACACAGATTTCATTTATTCCCATTGCGAGCCTTTTCGTTAATAACGATATATCATCTTGAACCGTCTCCGAGAACGTCTCCTCTACAAGCCAGACTCCGGCAAATGCATGCCCCTTCGTGAAAATGATCATGGGATGTAGACCCACCGCCTCCATACAAGCAGCATATAACATGGAAAGATCCAGACAATTCCCCAGGCCATGCGTAAAGATGGTCTCAGGAAGACGAATACGCTGACCGATCAACTCAAAACTAGGAGGAGCTACACAGTAGGAAATCTCGCGATTCTGCAAAGCCGAGTAGATCGCAGCGGCCTGCATACGTACCCGGTTGGGATCCTTACTCTGATATGCTGTAAACGAAGGGCTTCCCGACCATTGCTCCAGAATGGTGCCCGCTTCCCGTATAATCTCGGCCACATGATGATTATTAGGCGTGACAAAAGCAGCGGTCATCTCAGGCAATACGGCAAGCCCACTCCATTCATCAAAGGCAAGGACGGAAATCGAGCCGCGCTGCTTGAACAATTCGGTGTCATTCTGCCATACCGTCAATGTCAATGTACCTGATATGCGTTCCGACAAATCCCCCAAAAATGAGGTCGACATATGTAAATCAATCGTACCCATGTCCAAGGATTGCCCTGCTGGAAGGATGTCAAAATCCTTCTTCCATTCATATGCAAATTGCGGCTCGGATTCTAGCTTCACCGTGATTCCCTTGATATCTTCACCCGTTGTATTCGTTAAGATGATGCTCTTCATAACAGGAACATGGTTCTGCTGCATAGCGTAGTTCACGGTTTCGCTGTACAACCATTCGCATGATATTCTGCTCTCCACTTCCATATCCTCCTATAATTCTTGTTTCTCAGTCCTGTAGACCTACAGCGATTGCCAATTAGTTCTATAATAACACTAAATAATGGGTGTATCTGCTTTATTCGACATGAAAATACGAGAAAATAAAAGATGATTCGTAAAAGACGAATCATCTTGGAACGCTGGAAGTTTATTTGTATCCCTGCCTATTTATTGGCGATGTTTTTTAAAAAAATCTAAGCGAGTCAATCTAATGCAAAAAAGCTATTGGCTGATATTGCAGTTGATTATCGAAGTGGTTATAAAAGCAACAATCGATGCGAATAGTTAATATCAGTAAGTTAAATTCAATTGCAGATTATAAGCCTTCGTGAATGGCGATAGTCAGGGACAAGAACAGGTCTCATATAGATAGTCGCTAATTTAGCGGCTTTTTGTTTTATCGGTACAAGTTCTTATGACTTACCATCGCTTCTGCGACTTTTTTCCCTAAAGTATCACTGTCTAATTCGTTGGAAACACCATGATGGATAGAAATGGAGAGGAGCTGTAACGAGTCGTATCCTCGTTCTTTCCTCTCTGTGTATATTTCCTCCAACCTAATATCCTTGACTCTTTTTCGTCAATTCCTACACAGTTACACCCAAAATTCTCAACTGTTCATTGATCTTAGCCTCAAGATCAGCAATTTCTTGCTTGTCTTGCTCTAATTGCTTAATCACTTCATCAAGATCGATGGTTTGCTCTTCTGCAGACGTATCTACGTAGCGAGGAATATTTAAGTTGAACTCGTTTTCTTTAATTTCCTCAAGCGATGCCACATGAGCGTATTTATCAACATCTACACGATTTCGATACGTTTCAATAATCTTATTGATGTTGTTATCCGTAAGTTTATTTTGATTTTTGCCTTTTTCAAATTCATTGCTTGCATCGATAAACAGGATGTCTTTGGTTTTACGGTTTTTCTTGAATACCAGAATCGTAGTCGGGATACTTACGCCATAAAACAAGTTGGCAGGCAACCCTATAACTGTATCAAGGTAGTTTTTTTCAATAATGGTTTGGCGAATCACACCTTCTGCTGCACCACGGAACAAGACACCATGCGGTAATACAATCGCCATGGTTCCCGTATCATTTAGATGATACAAGCTGTGTAAAATGAAAGCATAATCCGCCTTGGTTTTTGGAGCGAGCTTACCGTATTCACTAAAACGTGGATCTTTCAATTTTGTTTCGCTATTGTCCCAATGAGCAGAATAAGGGGGATTCGCAACCACAGCGTCAAAAGAGCGCGGGCGGTCGATTCCCTTTTCATCCGGTCCGTCAGGCCAATCGCTTTCAAGCGTGTCCGCATTAGACAGCGTCATGTTGTTAAATGAAACGCCATGCATCATCAGGTTCATGCGAGCCAAGTTGTAGGTTGTCGTATTCTTTTCCTGACCAAAGAATTTAATCGCCCCTGGCTTATCTCCACCAGGCAGCTCCCCTTGAACGGTTAACAGCAAGGATCCAGATCCACAAGTCGGGTCATACACTGCAAAAGTCTTGTCCGATTCTTCCACACCATCCGTGACTATTTTAGCCAGAATTTTAGAAACTTCATGAGGTGTGTAGAATTCTCCACCTTTTTTACCTGCGCTTGCTGCAAATTGACCAATTAGATATTCATAGATCGCGCCAAGAATATCTTGGCCATCTTCACCTTTGTAATCAATACCATCAACCAACTTTACGATCCGGTTCAGTGATTTCGCACGTTCATTTGTAGAAGAACCAAGACGGGAGTCTCCAAGGTTGATGTCGTTAAACACGCCACGAAAATCATTCACAGCTTCTTTGTTTAATTCAGCATTCTTGTTGAAGTTGTCAAACATCGTTTGATAATCACTTGGGATCACCATACTGTTGTCAATTTTGTCAACTAAGGATGCCCATGTATCAAGCGGTGCAATGGCATAACCCAAACTTGAGGAGATATCCTCCAAGTAATCCTTCAAATCGTCACCCTTCGCTTGATCTAAATAGGCCTGATTGATCGACTCGCCTTCGGCAACATCAAGAATATTATTTTCAACTAAATATCGTTCCTGATGCTCGGACAGATAACGATAGAACATAAAGGCTAAAATGTAGTTCTTGTATTCTGCAGCATCCATGCTTCCACGAAGCTCGTTTGCCATCGCCCATAGTTTTGTTGTAATGGTTTGTAGTTTATTACTCATAATGTTGTTATCCTCCTAGATATACAATCGTTGCATTTAGTGCTCGTTTTTGAGGTTTTCCGTTTTATATACGTTGTACCCCTCATAAAGATAGCTTGCGTCAATACCCTTCATATAAACTTCACGGTCATTGATCTTATCCGTAAGCGCTGCTTTAAGAAGCAGCTTGATTTCAACGTCCTTAACGGGGCTTCTTTCCATGGCAAGCATATAATCTTCTTTATCAACCTTGCTCCAATCGACAACTTGCCTCAGTTCCTTTTTTAATATCGTATCAAGCCATATCCGCATGCTTCTTCCGTTACCTTCTCTGAAGGGGTGAGCCACATTCATCTCAACATATTTTTCTATGATTTCGTCAAAGGTGGATTGCGGCATTTTTGCAATATTATCAAGTGCTGCTTCAAGGTACATAACGGGTACGAAACGAAAACCGCCCTTTGCAATATTTACATCACGTACTTTTCCGGCAAAGTCATAAATGTCTTCGAACAGAAACTTGTGAATCTCGGATAATGACTTAAATGTTCCGACCTCAAATGTATCTAACAAACCCGTTTCAAACATTTCAAGAGCTTTTTGCTTGCTGACTTTTTCCTCCACACGAGCAAGTTCCGAAGAATCGGTAATTCCTAGCTTATTTTCTAAAGCCATAACTTAATCCTCCTATCAAACAAACATTTGTTGTAGAAGAGCTTTCTTCTGTTCTTGCAAGTGTTCCAGCTTACGCTGATGAAGGGTGATGAGGCGGTCGAGTTGAGCGAAAAAGGTACCAACTTCCACTTGTTCTTCCTCACTAGGTAGTGAAATTTCAAGATTCCCAACCTGCTCAAGAGACAAATTCGGTTGTGCTCCGATTGTAGGGTTCTTCCTAATATAATCTGATACTGCCTTTCCCTTCAGATATGTTTTGACATAATCTAAGTATCCGGTTTTTAATCTGATTATTGCTAATGCTTGATTTGTATTTGCAGGCAAAATATCCGATTTTACGGATGTTACACGTCCTAAAGTACCTGCAATGGAAAACAAAATATCATCTTCTTGTAACTGTGAGCGTCTCAAATATCCTTCGTGTTCAATAATGGAAATCTTCTGTGAAGCTGTAATTTCGCCAGAAGTTGAATCAATATTTTCAATCTTAACAAAATTGATTGTTCCGTTTCCAGACTTGTCCAGTGGAGTGGTACCCTTAGTTATAAGGGAAGTAATCTCCCCCAACCTACTCTGTTCCCAAGCGTCAGTAAATCCAGGGAAACGAACTTCAGGAAAATCTTCTCCATCTTTAGGAAACATTTTTTGAAGCAATCCAGCTTTTAAATTTTTCACGTTACTTAACTTACGCTGATGAAGGGTGATGAGGGTGTCGAGATACTTAAAAAAAGTTCCTATTATAGTTTGTTCTTCAACTTGAGTTGGGACATAGGCAGTTAATTTAGCAAACTCTTTCATACCGATTCCCTTTGCTGTTCCACCTGAGGCATTTGAATTTAGACTCTCTTGAACAAGAGGACTTCTCAATAGTTGCGCCAAGAAATCATTGTTGGTTTTTCTACTGTTAGTCTTAAATGCAACTGCACGTTGATTAAGGATATATCCCTCATCGTCTGGTACTTGTGCAACATTTCCAAGTGGTGCTTCAGTAGTAAAAAGTACGTCACCTTTATCTAACCTTCGTTCTCCCATCCATTTCTCAAAAAGTTCTTGGTCACCGTATTTGGCTTCAACAGCCTTATCAATATAACCATCTTTAATATTCAATGCAGAAAGAACTAAATATCCTTTGTTGCCCCATTCCATTCCAAATTTAGTAGGGCTTTTCCCGCGATAATCTAGAACTTCTTCTACATTATCTAAAATCTTACGCTGTTCCCAAGCATCAGTGAACCCAGGAAATCTTATTTTAGGTACATTTTCTTTCAATTCGCTCATTTTTGCTCTCCTTGTATGCCCTTAATTTAAAGCCCTTTTTGGTGTGTCCTTTGTGGTATATGCAATTTCTGCACTAACCACTTTTTCTATGGATAGAATGGCAGTTTCTAAATTGGAGATAACCACAGCCTGCCTCGCCCCCTTTATCTCTCCGCCAATTCATCCGCCAGTTTGTAAATCGCATCGCGCAAACCATTCCGATATTTCATTTTAGGCAAGGATTGCACTTCTTCGTCAAGCGCAAGTGTCATGTAGTTAGAGCTTGCTTGAGCGATGATGTCACGGATCTGACCGGTATCATCTAAATCTTGCATACCGTAGCGATGGCGGCTGAACAACTCACGCATCCCGGCACTTGTGATAATCTCCGTGATTCCCCACTTCACACGGAAGTCAAGGAACATGCGATCCAGGCTAACATTGTTTGCCTGCTGGATGATCTGTTCGCTGTCACTTAGTTTCACAGGATACTTGAAGTCAGAGCCTGCAGGGGGAAAGTGGCCTTTGACAATGGCATCGGCCGCATTCATAATCTTGGTCGCATAACTGCGATCATCCAATCCATTCGCAAATTGGTTGATTTTCTCCTGCGTTTCTTTAGCTTCTTCCTTCTTACCTTCGTGAACCTGATTCAGTAATTGTTCTACGAGTTCCGTAAGATAATCATAGTCCACTTTAACATCCTTCACGTGGGTCATCCGCAGTTCGATTTGGTAAAGAGGGATCTTCTTCTCTTTAGCAATATGTGACTTCAATTCATTGGTTAAGACGGTGGTCAACATCACTTCTTGCTCGGAAGTCATCCCTAACTTCTCTAGTAACTCATCTGGATCGTCATAGTTAAATCCAACTTTTTCGCCATCCACTTCTTCAGGATCATATTGCTTTAATTTGGCCATGCCCCTGTTGTATTCCCGGAGCAAATCAAGCATATCGTCCTTCTGTTTCTCAGAAGGCGGTAACTGTTGAAACTCCTTCGTCATGCTGCTTAATTTTTCAACAACCTGTTTCACTTCGTTAAACACATCTTCAAACGGTTTGGCAATGATTCCGTCTTTTTCATTAGAATCGCGTTGTTCATTATCAGATAAAATAGCTGAATTTTTATTGGCATAAACAGCGAGCGCTTTATTCATCAACTTCTCGTTGTGCGCAGGCCAGCGGTAATTGACCACACGGCCCCATGGTTTCTCTTGCATATCCGCAATCCGGTTCGTTCGTGAATAAGCCTGGATTAACAAGGCACCCTTCAAGGTTCGATCCACATAAAGCGTGTTCAGCTCAGGCGCATCAAATCCTGTTAATAATTGATCCACCACGATCACCAAATCGAGGAACTTACCATCGGATGCGGATTTATTCAAGCGTGAAGTCACGTCCTGAGTGTAGCCCGAAACATCATCCATCCCGAAAGCTGTACCAAATTCAGCATTATAAGCTTGGATGGCCTCATACAAACCTTGATTTGTTGCAAGCATACTTTCATTATTCGATGAATTTTGACTGAACGTCACGGCAACTTTTAGAGTCTGTCCGCCGTTCATCTTATTCTCTTCATTAACACGTTGAAACTCCTTAAAATACATCATCGCCATTGGCGTGCTCGCCTTCCCGCCGCCCACATGCGTCGTAAACAAAGCATTGTACTTGCCTTCATTAGAACGGTTGCGCCAATGTTTGAAAATATCCTCCACGACCAGCTTGACATGATCCGGATTTTCATCATAGAAGCTGGGTTCAACCGCATCATCCATATCTTCCTGGGAGAGATGGTTGATTTTCTGTTGAATTTGCTCATCCGTCCATTTTGGATAACGTTCACGGTAAAATGCAGGAAGATATACTTCTTTCATCTGTTGTTCGTCAATCGTTGTCTCAAAATCAACCTTGAAGCCTAAAACATTCCGGTCCGCAATCGCCTCACGAATGGTATATGCATGTAATAACGGGCCAAAAATATCTTCCGTTCGAAGCCCCGTCGTTGTCTCATCAAACATTGGCGTTCCGGTATAACCCACCCAGGCCGATCTCTTAAAGGCTTTCTGGATATTTTTGAAGGAGTCGCCGCCTGTGGAACGATGTGCTTCATCCACGATAAACACGATATTCTTGTCCGGAGCTTGAAAAGATTTACGTTTCACTAACGTATCCAGCTTTTGAACGGACGTCACAATGATGCCGTTGTCTTTACTTTTCAGCTTACGACTCAAATCGGTTGTGTTATTGGTGTCTTGAACGCTCCCAAATGTGTCTTCTGCCGCATCCGGGTCATAGGCTCTATAATTCTCATTCGTTTGCTTGGTCAAGGCAATTCGATCCACCACAAAGACAACCTTATCTACTTTTGGCATACGGCTTGCAAGCCAGGCCGTCTTGAAGCTTGTAATCGTTTTACCAGATCCGGTGGTATGCCATATGTAGCCGATTTTATTTATCCCGTATTCAAAATCAGTACGTTTCAATCTCTCGATCACATTTTGTGTCGCATACACCTGATAAGGGCGCATCACCTTCAAGGTTTGCTTGTTCTTTGTTCCGTCCAGAATCATGTAGTTGGTTGCCATTTGATGCGCCATGGGGATGGAAAGCATGGAATCCGCAAATTCCTTCCAGCTGCGTACGATCGTATTGTCACTCTTGCGCTGCCAGTTAAACGCAAAGTCTTTATTAAATTTATCTGGCGTCGTATTGGCCATGTACTTCACATTGTTTGGCGTGATCGCCACCAAAATCTGCAAGGTTGAGAAAATATCACGATACTGCTGTTCATCCGCATATTGTTTCATTTGATTGAGAGCTTCATTGACATCACGCGTGTCCGTTTTTTCCTCAATTTGAATGATTGGCAGTCCATTAATCAGAAGCGTCGTGTCAAACCGCCTATTGAGTTTCCCCGTGATCACGGCTGGACGTTCAATTTGATTGACCACTTGATAAACGGTATCTCCAGCACCGATTTGTTTTTGATCAAAAACATTAAGGAATACATGACGGCCGTCATCCAAATCAATCTCGATTTGAGATACTCCGTTAAGACCGTACAGAAACTGCCCTGCTTCATAAGGGGTCTTAATATCCGAGATGATCTTCTTCACTTGATTGAACTCCACAACACTTAGAGGATGTTCCAAGGTGTTCTGATTGTGTTGTTCCAGGATGGCCTTGAAGTTATCCCAGAGCTGTTCCGTAGTCTTAATATGCGGTTCATATTTCCACAGTTTAGTTTTCACTATGTAATCAACATTTGATTCTTTGGCAACAAAGCTGCCTATTCCTTCAAGATGTTCTTGTTTGGTAATTGTGCCACTTGTAAGGTATTGAATTAACTCAGTTTCAAATTGATTCTCGGTCATTTATGGATTGCCTCCCTAAGCTTTTCTAATAATATTTGAATTTCCAAATTTGCCGCTCTTTTTTTTAACGCTTCTAGTCTCAGTTGGTAGAAATAAATATCACCGATTATCCGCTGTCTATCTATTGGTGGCAAATCGGGTAACTCAAGTTCTTTCACTTGTTTCAGCGTATATTTTAGAACTTGAGAACCTTGCAATTCCTTTTGAAACTGTTTCTTGATGAATGGATCTTCATTAAGCAAGAAGGCAAGATATTTTGAATCAACCTTGTCACCCGCCACTAACTTGACGTAGTTTTGTGTGTAGAGATACCCCCGATGCTTCACACCAACGATAGCAGACTTTCCCGATATCAAACTGAAAACAACATCACCTTGACATAGTGTATTGACCTTATCAAAAGTTCGCACTTGTTTGCCGTCACTACCATTAGAATCCATATCAATCAAATCTGCTTCAAGATCGGATTGACCATAATAGGTATACTGTGGCGCCGAAATATCAGATGTTTCTATAATTCTAAATTGTGGCGAACCACTTACAAACTCTACCATATCCTTTAATTTATTCATATGAATTCGTGCCTTTCTTAAATTAATTTTTTCTTGATGTTTCCATTCTATCTGATTGATATTGAAAAGGCAATATTTATTTTTTAATTTTTACAAATTACATTTTGCGTATGGGAGGTTGTGCTCAATTCTAACCAAAAAAGTTGTCTGCCCAGTAAAGAGCAAACAACTTTATTTTGACTAACAACGACATATAACCTTCGCTAGGACTGATGTCCCTTTCCCTACCCATGCCTAAGCTGAATCTAGATGCCCCAAGTTTCAAGTGCTTTATTCGCTAGGTAAGTTGCTCGATCCTGAATTGCATTTTCATCCCAAGCATCCGCATTAAGATAAGTTGAGAAGGTTTCGATTCCTTCCGCATATTTTCTTAGTCCGCCTTTATCACCCTTACCGTTTTTCTTTGTCGCCCAGTCAGAGTCACGGATGGAGGCGTTCAATGCTTGAGTGATAATCGTAAGATTCCCAAGCGTGAGTAATTTTCTGTCACGGAAGTCTGCGGCCGCTTTATCCCCTGTAAAAAACCAGTTATTACGCCATTTCTTAGGCATTATATGCTCAAGGCTATATTTGCTGATGCCGAGCAACTGTGTGGAGTGGCGGCGGCGATCACGGATTTTAGATTCTATTAAGTAAAGAACTCCTGCCGCATACTTGTTCGTCAACAACGACTCGTTGAAGGCCGTCTTGATATTATCGTCGGTAGGCATACGGTTAATTTTGTCATCCTGACTACTAAGGTAGCTAATAAACTCATCTTTTGAGAATACGCGATTCAGTATTAAGCGATCAGAGAATAGCTGGTTATAATTTTTCGTAGTCTCCCTCGTTACTAGTCGTCGCATTATATATGATTCTAGGTAACTATACAGATCGTTCCGCACCGTTATATTAGGCACGTTACGTTCAACGAACAAAACATAAGGAATTAGAGTGGCGGTGTCCAAAGCAAAGATAATTGCATTGAGACGTTCGATTCCCGCTGCTGATGATAGTTCATTATCAATAATATCTGCGTTAATCGCTTTTTTGAAGACAGCTGCATATTCACGGATTTCCTCAAGAACAGAAAGCTTGTCACCTCCGCAGTATTCCTTAATGAAACGTTTATAGGAATCGAACAGTTTATCTACTTTCGAGAACGCCAATTTGTCATCAGTATTAACTTTAAACGTGGGGTCTTGTATTTTTATTTGGAGAAATGAGAAGAAAAACAGATCGGTAAATGTCCTCTTCAGCCTACCGGTTGTAACCTCTCTATCCCAATATTCCTTAGTTTCATCGTCTTTCTCAAAAACATTAAGCCAGTACTTCTCGTATTCCGCAATATCGTTTCGGCCAAAGAAGTAATTCTTCAATAGTTCAGCTGTAGTCAGACGAACCCCGAGCGAGTTGATAGTATCAAAAATCTGCTGCTCATCTTCATCAGAAACAAGATCAATGCCGACAAACAAAATAGCATGGCATACTATATCGAAATCTATCTTGCTCGGGTCTAGGTTGTCCGCAAAGTATTGATACGCAAGGGAGATGTTGTCTTTACGGTTAGTTGTCTGAATACTATTCAAATCCATAATCGTGTTATACGCCTCAATATCGTTGTGATTGTGTTTTAGGACATTGCTTTCATCATCAAGTCGAAAACGTTTGTCGAACTTCTTTAAGCTGTTGTTCTTAAGGCACAGCACTTTAAGCAGAATACTCAACGTAGTGAGCCTCTGCTGACCGTCGATTACAGTACGAACATCCCCAACAGTGCTTGATGTGTCAGTAAGTTGTTGCTTCAGTATCACCGACCCCATAAAGTACGGTGTTCTTGTCCGGCTTACGTTCTCAACGTCTTCGAGCAGACGTTCCCACTGGGTTTCCCCCCATACATAAGCACGTTGAAAGAACGGAATCTCAAGTATTCGACTTCCGTTGAAAATTTCGTTGATTGTACGTTTTCCTGCATCCATTACAAAATCCCCCAGTTTAACATATGTATCCTCATCAAACGAAAAATCAGTCGTTGTGAGCTTTGTGGACAATTTTCAATCATTTCGACTTCTATTGACTACTTTCCTGCTTAAATCGTGAAACACATAAAAATCGCTTCTTCGCTGTGAAGAATGATTAGCAACATATATTTTTGTGTGAAGTACTATGTCTGCCATCCTACAAACATTCTTACTCAGTGGTTTACCTGACCCACAAGCTATACATCCTCCTCCCAGGGATCGCCATAACATCCCCCGATGGCAGTGGAGTCAATCAGTCCCATTGATAGTAGAACTCCTCATCAGAATCATTCAGTTCATTCTGGGTGTTCCATTACTTTCTTCCAGATTCTCTTCATCAAAAATGAATATAACTTTTTCTCACAATTTGTCCCTCCTAAAAATAGAAAAAACATGCTTCGCTCAGAAACGTGTTTATTGAGAAATTCTCAATAGGCTGTAGATTCTAGCAAACTACAGCCTTACCTCACAACAAACAATCTACTTTCAGATTCAGATATTCGATTTCTCGGCAGTGATTTTACGTTTTATTTCTCAAGATTTTCCTTTAACTTTATTTTGTTAACCTTTATATCTCCAGGAACGTATTGATCGCCTTCTGCAGAACTCTCGACTTCCGCACTGACAATATCACCTACATTGTAAATTTCTATGTTTTTAACGGGCAGCCAGTATCCGTCTACGTAAATTTGTGAAGATTGTTCATTAATCTCTTCTACAGGACCCTCGACATGAAAGGTATTCTGTTCCCCGGCGCAGCCAACAAGAGCCAAAAATAAAAATAATATCATTACAAATCGATTCATATTGTATCGTCTTCTCCTTTGGTTATAGCAAGAAGAATACAGCACCTAAAGCTGCTCCTGCATACAGCGGCAATTTACTATCCGTAAAATATGTCCATGCTGCCCCTGCTAAAACAACACTGCCCCCAAGTTAACCCTGAGCTTGATTCCTTATCCTATCTTGAAACTATATTCGTATCATACCAAAGAATCGTTCGAACAAAGACTACTCTTTTCCCTGAAAACGGAAATACAACGAATGCCCAATTTATTTTCACAAAATCTGAACCCCACCTTCCCCCTACTCCCC
>NZ_QLYT01000083.1:0-36776 GCF_003269305.1 Paenibacillus sp. MDMC362 | reverse complement strand
CTCTCCCATGAGGGAATCTCTTCGGAGGTTCCCGAACTAAATCCCTGTAACGGCAACGTTTATTACAGGGATTTAGTTCTTTTTTTTATTCAGGGTGGCAATTAAGGTGGCAAAACTGGTTTTCAATCGCAACCCTCATACTTTTTGATAAATACTGTAAATTAAAGCGCCCCCATTTATATGGAGGCGTTTTTTTACTTATTATGAAGGATCACGAATTACATTATATATACCAAGCTTGATCATTCCTTCATTTTCAATCAGACCACGAACTCCACGAACGCCGGCGACCGCAACATACCTTTCTTTGTCCAATTCCGGGTTTTGACCTTGGCCCTGATCCGCGGCTCCAAGTGGACGAAATTCTTATCTTCACCTGTCACAAGCTGCTGACTCACACCATAGAAAGCTCCCTTCGCTTTGGGTGGAACTCCGAGCTCGATGATCCCAGTCGGCCGCAGTCGCCCCGATTCCGTGATAACTGAAGTCAACCATCCGAACTCTTCTTTACGGTACCCTGTGATGAACACTTCAACGTAAGTCCAGTTAATAACCTTTTGCCATGATGAGGATCGGCGGCTTTCGTATGTGCTGTTCTGCTTTTTCCCAACCATCCCTTCAAGCTCTTGAGCTTCCAGCTGAGTGAATAATGCCTCACCTGCAGCCTCAACGAAAGGTATGACTCCAAAGTATTTATTTGGCATCCGTATGCCGCTCAGGATCTCTTTACGCTTCATTAGTGGCATCTTCCGTAGGTCCTGACCTTTGTACTGCAAAACATCAAATACAACATATGTGACTGGCTGAATAGTTGTTAGATGCTGTATCTTATCTGCCTTCTTGGCTTGAAACCGATTCATGACCATTTCATAATCAACACTGCCGGTATCTGGGTCCGTACAAGCGACTTCACCATCTAGGATGATGTCATCGTCAAGAGTATGAAGCAACTCGGGATATTGCAGTGTACAATCTGTCTCATGTCGGGTATACAGTCGGATCTTCCCGTCTTGCTGTGAAAATAAAAGCCTGTGGCCATCTATCTTCGGCTCAAATATATAGTTTGAATGACTGAAAGGGCTATGTGCAGTTTCAAGTAACATTGGGGATATAAACATAAAATCACCTCCTACTGATTATACCGTTAATGTATATTCAGTGAATTGTAGTAAATATTGTAAATTTTCTTTTAATTCTTCTTTCTTACACCTACTTCATTATGGTAGCTTTAAAGTGAAGTTGTGATTACATATCTATCTAATCTGGGGGCAGCACATTGAGGAAAATTATTAACTACGATATATTATTGAATTTACTGTTCTTTTCAGTAATAACATTGGATACTCTTCTAAATTTCACTTGGATAAGGTTAGCTATAAATTTATTTCTCTTCTTTTCTATATTATGGCCCCTTAACAATTCTAGCTGGTTTAATATTAGTGTCTGGCTAATTGTAAAACCATTGTTAGTCTCATTCTACATAATGATATTTATTGGAATTACTGTTCGTTTATTTAATCTTGAGAACAATCTATTAATCGGTATGCTTCTGATTCTCTTTCTATTATTTATTGTCCCACTTGTATCATGTTTGCTTCTTCTTTTGAACTGGAAGAATACAAAGTTTCGAGAGAGTGTAAAAGTGTCGCTTGAAGTAAATAACACGCTTTATTTCTTAATCATTTCTGTAACATTAATATCCTTTATTTTCGACGGTAACCTAAGCATGCGCTCTTTATTCCCTCGCGATATAGTTGAGAATTTAGGTCATAACTTTTTCTCGCGCAACTTCCTTACAGACTTACTTAATGTATTAACTTTCCCTTTTTTAGTATCGAATTCTTTATTGAAGGCACTCATAGAATACCTTCAGTGGAAAGATAAAAACCGTTAGCCGATTTAAAGTTAACTGTTTTTATCATCCTATCATTGAGGAAGTCCCCTCGGCGGCTATCGAATAAAAGCCCAGTAAAGTCATAGGGTAGCGATTATGGTGGATTTTTCTTATCATTAGTTCATTTGTTACTTAATAAATAATACTACAAACTAAAAACGCCTCCTGTGATTAGAGGCGTTTTTACTATTTATTTTCATAATGATTAAGAACAGTGTCATTGCCAGACTCAACTACAAACTTTTGATAAAATAGTCCTTATAAAAATGCCTCAAACAATAACTTACATACTCCCTGAGGTTAAGTATTGGAATTTTAATTGGATAACTACACCCAGTAGGATCATCAGGATCAAGAAGTGGGATTGAGGTCTCAGTAGGTGTATCATTAATCATGCGTAATCCCTTATGTAAATATTTGGATCTCATGTCGTAGTATCGAACGAAATTTTTAGCTATATTTTCAGGGAGATATTTCCTCACCATTTCTCGAACCCTTTTAGTGATATTATACTTACTCTGACCACAACATTCACATTTCTCTTCTTTAAAACCGATCAGTGTAGCAACTTCTAAGGAGGAAAGGTATAGCGTTGATGCTAATTCAGTTTTATTTTTGCCATTTACTTGAACTATACCTATGTCATGCCGCTCATACATTGTTTGTTCTATTGTCCTTGCTGCATGAAAGTGACTACAAGCATTCAAAAATAACTCAACCTCAGGTGCTCTTTCATCTGGCGAAGTAAAAATGTCAATGAATGCTTTTCCTTCTTTCGAAATTACTAGTTGTTTACTGACTAAAGATAAACCATCAATAAAATCACTTTCTTCATTAAAGACCTCAACTTGATTTTCAACAACAATCTCATTTTCCGGGAAACTTGTAGTATTGAATTGTGAATTTGTTTCAACTGATAAAAAATCGATTAGCTCATTACTCTTCTTAATCATATAACCGTTACCTTGATTACTGTCATAAGCTTTTACTCTCGAAATAAACACCGTCTTTCCGCTCCCTAACTCCTCAATGCTGAAATTCTCCCCGACATAGGAGCAAAGAGGAAATTGAGAACTTATAGCAATTTTAAAAGAAATTACATTTCTACTAATCCCATTTTTAACTCTTTTTATTACCGCATTAATTCTTCTGTATAACTCTGAATCTTTTGGTACATCCTCACCATCCCATAATAAATCTATTCCAGAACTCGAATATTTCAATGAAATAGTATTAATTGTCCCTTTCTTTTTAAAGCTAATTTGGACATACATACTTTTATTTTGATTTATATCTATCCAGCCAAGAAAAATTTTATTTTCCTTTTTGATCGGAGTATAGTTCCACGCGCATTTACCGAATTCTTTGGCGAGTTCCGCCCACAATCTCCGTAGAAAATCGTTAGATTCCTCAAGACTTGTTGTTCCGATATAAACTTCCAATCTCAAACATCACCTTTCAAAATTCGAATTTTTTGTTATAACACGGGTCGAGAATCTATGGATAAACTTCATAAGCAATTCAAATATCAGTTAATTCTTCCTATTCGTCAACCCAGAAAATAGATATTTTTGCGTAATATCTCATTTGAATTCAATTAAGTAGAAATATTTACCTAGTTCTGATAGACTATTGTTTGTCATAATATCTCAGAATTGGGGGAAGAACGTTTTGAAGAAGCCGCTTTATAAGAAATGGTGGTTCTGGGTACTTATTGTTATTGTGGTTGGCGTCATAGGTAATCTTGGAAATTCAGAAGATCCAAAACAAGCTGCGCCGGACAAGGAAGTAGTTTCTGAGCCTGATACCACAGCGAAAAATGTTGAACAAACAAGTGGCAAAGTGGATGGCAAAGAAGAAGAACCAAAAGAAGAACCAAAAGAAGAGCCAAAAGAAGAACCGAAAGAGGAACCAAAAGAGGAACCAAAAGAGGAACCAAAAGAAGCTGATGTCCCTAGGGAACATAAATCGGCATTAATAAAAGCGGAACAGTATGCGGAAGCTATGAGTATGTCAAAGGCAGGCATTTACGATCAATTGACTTCTGAATATGGAGAGAATTTCCCTGCAGAAGCCGCTCAATATGCTATCGATAACATTGTATTCGATTGGAAAGAAAATGCATTAATAAAAGCGAAACAGTATGCAGAATCTATGAATATGTCAGATGATGCTATTTACGATCAATTGATTTCTGAATACGGTGAAAAATTTACTAAGGAAGAAGCGCAATACGCGATAGATAATTTAGAATAAGCTAAAGAAGACCCTACCAGCACATAGCCGGTAGGGTCTTCAATTTTCCAAGCGCTTGGGATTATTAGTACTTCGTCCAGTAGTCTATATTGTTCTTTCTCGACGCCGATTTCTCAAGCACTTCTGTCTGGATGATCTGGATTCCCTCTGTCGTTGACTTTTCCGGCCACACTATAAAGCCTTGGTCCTCCAAGTACTGGAGTCCTCTTATTAAATCCGGACGTTTCCGTCCGGTCATCATCTCTAACCGTTTAAAATCAGGCATCCGGCTTTTATGTACAGGGCTCGGGTAATTGATCAGTATTCGGAGTAATTTACGCTCAGAGTCCGGCAGCATGATTAAATACCTCCTGTGAAATAGGAACGTTTGTTTGTATTATAACCAAGCTAATGTTCTCGTTGCAATGAAGGTTTTTAAATCCCTTCGTCGAATAGATGGGAAAATCAATATAGAAAGGTGGTGACATGGGAACCTATGAAATCAGAGTGGTCGAAGGATCTGAAACGGGCGATACATAATAAACACCATATAGTGGTTTTTCTAAAAGACAATAAAAATATACTCGGTATACCTGAAGAAAGTATTGACCCAACTCGCATTAAAATTAGGACTGAAAATATTGGGGTTACTTGGGTACCAATCACTGAAGTTAAACACTTATCTGTAGTGGTTGAATTCTCGACAGTATGGGAAAGTAATCGCGGTGGAAAATGCGTTCATTGCGGTTTGGAATTGTATGCTGAAACACAATCTGAAGATTATCTGGAGTACTGTGACTACTGCGTGAAGTTATTAGGACTTGATGATAATACATAACCATACACAAATAAAAGACCCTACTAGCACCTAGCAAGTAGGGTCTTCGTATACTACTTATTTGTTATGGTTGCCGTCTTTGTTTTATTGTCCCAGCCAATTTTTGCTCCCAGCGCCTCACCGATGGCCCGAAGCGGTACGTAGGTCACTCCATTCTCAAGTTTACCTTCCTTGATCTGTTTCCCGTTTACGATGACATTTACCTTATCGCTCACAATTGCGGCACCTTTCTTCTTCTGAAGTCCCAGGTATTTAGCGATCCCGTTAACATGTCCTGTAATCAACGCATCAATGACATCCTGACGTTTAAGCTTTGTCGCATCGGTTGTAACATCGATAAACAGGTTTTCTGTTAAGACTGCTGGCATCTTAGATTCACGGCACATGTGTAAGTTCGCCGCTTTCTGTCCACGATCAATTATGTTATAAGGCCTCAAAGCTGCCACAATCTCGGTATGAAGAACGTTTTGCAGAGAACGTGAAGCAGTCGAAGCACTCGTATAACGGAAAGACTCAAACCCTCCATCTCCACCACCTGCATTACAATGGAGCGATACCAGGATATTTGCGCCTGCTTTATTCGCTGCATTTGTCCGCTCGGACAACTCAAGGAATACATCCGTTGACCGAGAGAGTAGAACTTCAACGCCCTCATAATCACGTTCCAGCTGCTTTTTGATTTCGAGTGTAAGTGTTAGAACAATGTTCTTTTCTTGAAGCCCGTTGGCACCAGCTCCTGGGTCTTTACCGCCGTGACCGCAATCGATCCAGACTTTTTTCATTTAGTGGTTCCCCCTTTCCGTGACTCTGCACGTTGAATCTTTTTATCCAGCTCCGACTTCACCCAATCGATAATCGCGTTCAAAACCGGTAATGGTAGATGGTCGCCCCAACCCGCCCGGATCGAGTTAGCCGTCATACTTTGCACCACATGATACAGTGTCCCGATAGCCAGCGCTCCAAAGATGATTCCCGGCAGATTGAAAACGACATCCAGGAGGTGCCCACCAGCTGGGAGCAATAAAATAAAAAACGTCCGTGCTACTCCATCCAAGCCGTACCGGCTGCCATACGTATTATCGAGCTTCGCGGCACGAACCCCGGAGAGCCAATCCATAATGACGAAAAAGAGCAAGGCGGTCATAATGGCGATTACGGCTTCACTATCACCATACATAAAATCAAAAACCGGGACCAAGACGGCCCCGGCTGAGCTGAATATTGCTTTCCATTTATCCAAGTGAATTCCCCCTAATTATAATGGATGCCCCCGGACCACCCAGGGGCATAAAAAAGACACGTTCACATGAGTGACGTGTCAGTTAGGCTGTTACACCATTGACCAGTTCAGTTACAACTTCTTTCAGGTTAGAAAGACGCGGTACCTGATCAATCGTATATTGACCAGTCAAAACGGCGCCGTACCAAATCTTAACGAGTGCGCTATCCTTGGTAAACGTCAAGTTTGTCACCTCCTTTCAGGGTGTTATTGTGGCGCTGCCATCATCATGGTTAGTTCAAGAATCGCCTGTCTTAACTCAACATTTTCTTGCTGCAAGGCAATGACAGCCTCCGGCAGGGTTGGTGGTCTTTCAGGTATGGACCAATATTGATAATACATCTCTTTCGTATTTAGGTTTATAAATAATACAGGTCTCATAGACTCGTGTTGTTCAGGTAGAGGTATTTCTTCTACCTCAACCCCATTGTCAACCAGTTGTTGCTCGTGTGGATTTTCCAATATTGAATTGACCTTACCAATATTCTTTTGCTCATCCCATATATCGTAAATTACATACATTTATTTTTGCACCTCCTCATTTAACACTATGCATAATGCAAAATACCAGAAGCTGTTACTCTATAGGTTATGTTTGATCCCCGATCTTCCACAATCCGTATACGCAGAGTTGTTGGAAGATTATGATCTATTACCCCGGTGAGCGTATTGTACATCTGGGCGGCACCGGAATAAATGAGGAAGAAAGACATTGCCCTAAGGTCAACATATAAATAGTCGTAATTGTAAAGTCCGCTCACCTCAGTGATACTATAAATCGGAATTATATTTCCATTATTGACTAGTTCGATATATCTATTTGTTGGGTTACCATTTGATGTCATTTCAATACTGCCATATGGTGAAGCTCCATTACGACCCCAATTAATCAGAGTCGTTCCTGCAGGGACTGTAACTAGATCATGAAGTTTTGTTTGATTCCATATAGGTGCCTTTCCTGTATCAAGAGCTAGTTGAACCTGTCCAGAAACATTTGGCTTCAATGTACCCGTTACCCCATCAATACTTATGCCCTGCTTGATGTTAGCAGGGATTTTATTTGGTTCTCCCCGGATGATGATGTCAGACGAATAGTATCCTGCCTGTTTTGTGATATTGGTCGTTCCCGGTATGATAAGCCCGCCAGCACCTCGGTTCGCCATCGTGCCAGCAGTTCCAGCAATGGTTGTGCCCGTCAAAACCTTGTCAGCAGGGACCGGAACACCTTTTATCGTAATCGCTGTTGTGTACCGTCCAGCTGCTTTCGTCTGATCTGTTGCGCCCGGTGTAACAATACCGCCAGCGCCTCTATCAGGGATGTTCCCTGTTAAGCCATTCGCTGTTGCATTACTAAACGCCTTACCTGCAATTACGTCAGATACCGTTGCATCCCCCGTCGCCCGGATAACTGCCGCTATCTTCGGTATGAGCTGCGCCCATGTTTCACTTGTGGATGCCTGTACACCAATGGCAACAAGCGCGGCAACCACTTCCGCTTTCCGCTCATTGCCAGCTTGAAAAGCTTGCCCCACGGCCTTCTCTGTAGCGGCCACATTCTCCCTAATACCATTTGTAGCATTAGAGAGCTGCACAATCCCCTTTTCGGTTAGGGAAGCGTCCGGCAAGACGATTTCTTGTCCATCAGGTAACAATTCAGGCGGGATTTTACCGGTACTATCTAAACCGGCATATCCACCCGGCTTCCCTTTATTGCCGATAAGCTCCACTTTACTTCTGATTTCTTCTAGGACTTTATAAGCACGGTTAAACAACCAATTAAACCAATCGGCCGGGGGCTTCTCACTGGGCAAAAAACCAGCTTGCTTTTTACTTTCTGGCGGCTCAGTACCCGGGTTGCCCCAATCCGGCAATTTTTCAGTGAAACTCATGGTATCCCTCCTTAAATCGGTAAATCAACATGATCTGCTGGATCATAAACGGCACCCAAATAACCGCCTATACTCCCGGATAGGTCACTAAACCCGACCTTGTCATCGACTTCAATTTCATCCGGCAGCGCTGAAAACGCAAAGGTTCCTGTCAGCTCGATAATGCCCACCCTCACGCCAGCTGCCACCGTCCGTTGTACGATCCGGGCAAACTGGTAAGCGCTCATCCCCACTGCATTGATTCGCGCAAGCGGTAGCTGAATGATGCTAATCGCGGCGGGTTCGGGATCATTCGGGTCATTGTATTTCTCGGCAATCTTGATTTCAGATGGTGGTACATTTAACGCCGTTGATAATACTCGAATGATAGTATTAATGTCCCCTTGGGATAGGTTCCGGGCAATTTTGGACTTGATCAAGATCCGGTAAATTTCATCGGTGGCCACGCCGCGCGACTGCACGACATTGGCCCCGATCCGGTCCAGTGTGGTCCCTTCGGCCAAGTCAATATCACGCCATGCTTTGACACGCTGCTGCGTGGCCTGCAGGCGTTCCAGTTCATGGGCAAAGATAGCCATCAGCTTTCCGATATTGCTTTGGGTATCCTTGCTGTACACGTCCGTCAGGCGGGATAATAATTCTTTAATCATATTTCCACCACCGTTATGGAGTCTGCATCCACCTGGGCCACGGATTGGCGCAAAATAAGTATGTTGCCCTCCTGCCATGTCAAACCGGCATCCGTAGAAACTTCTACGGTAGCATCAACCACACCGGGAATGGTCAACGCGGTGGCCACCAGACGTGCATGAATGACCGGCGCCCCCATAGAAAGTCCGGAATACAGCTGGCCGTCCGCGTCTTCGCCGCCAATATATTTAATCATGGCCGTCTTTATCATGGCCGCACCGTCAAGGGGATAGCTGCTGTTTTTGGTCACCGTCACCCGAAGCCTCACCGGCTCCACGCGAGCATACGAAAAACGGACCTCATGCGGATAACCCGCGAGGTCCGTCACCGTAACACTCTCTGTTCCATAAGGTTCAATGCCAGCTGCTTTTTTGGCAAAAATTGCGGCCCCGACATCCTCCGGTTGACCGCCCAAAACGTATGCTTCAAATGACTTCCCCGGCCTCCCCTCTGCATCCGGTGTTTTGGCCGTATTCTCAATAACTGCTGCAGCACGCACACCCGGAACCGATAAGAGAACCCCGCGAATACTATCCACGGTACCTGAACCCCCCGAAGCAACGGAAAGGGAAAAGCGGTCCCGGAACTCCTGGTCGGTTTCCTTCTCACGTCCGCCCCCGGTTGCAGCCGGATTCGTAACCGCGGTGACATCGGCATTCGGATTCACGATATCGGTAATCATACCTTCAGCCACATTGCCTGTTTGCCCTGGTTCAATCGCTGTGATGTTGGCCATGACCTTTCCATTACTGCTGATGGTTACGGAATCATCGGTTTCAAAGTACCGTTCGCCTGCAGCCACCCGAAACCCGGCCTGCACGATATATCCCGGCGTTCCGGTTATCTCCACTTTCCCTACGGCATATTGATTCATAATTCGGGTTACGCCCACATACGGTCCAAGCCGGTCTAGGCTGGTCCCTTCCGCCGTGTTAACGTAGGCACTGTTATAAACGTCTTCCGTATCCTGCCAAAGTCTGGCTATTACCCAGGCCACAATACGCAAGATGATACCCAGCGGTGACCGTGCTGACGTATTAATTGTTTCCCCGAAGGTTTCGCGGGCCTTTTCTTCCATACTGGAAAACACATCCTCGAAGCGCTCACGCTTAAAGCCCGTTCGATCCAATGCCATCTAGTTCCACCTCCTGATTCAGTGTTTCGCCATCTGTGGTGGTGGCCATGAACGTGATGAGCTGCTTGCGTGTTTTCGGATCTTGACTTATTGAAATCTCATCTACTGTATCAATAAAATCCAATTGGTGGATACCTTGACGAAGTTCCTCAATCATTTCTTCCTGACTTAGCCCCTTACCTAAAAATGTTTCAAAACGAATCCCCAAGTCAGGATCAAGAAACCATTCTTCTCTATTCGTCCCCAATGTAATCCGAACACATTGAGCCTGTTCTGCAGCTCCATCTACCAAGACAAGTTCATCCCCGTCCAGAACCAAATCCCCTGCAGATAGCCGTAATGATTGCATCGCTTTCCCCCCTACAGTGATCCGGGGAAAATCCCGATGATCACCGCATCATTTTTATCATGCTGGCGCAAGCTGTCCGGGCTGGCCACTTGTCCGGCCAATCCGTTTTTAATCTCTTGATCGGCATACACCACTAGCACCACATCCCCTGTGTGAAGAACAGGCTTGTATACCTGCTCGGCTCCGTTATTGACCGAATACCGGTGTCCGACTGCAGGCACATTCGTAATCGGGGCCGGATCGTCCTTACCGCTGCGAATCAGCGGCTGCACCGTTGCCCTGCAGGTCGATGAATCAAAGGACAGCACGCGGCAGATGGCCGCAACGTGAATACCGCCTGACTGTTTACCTGTATGACCGTTAAGGAGCCGGGCCAGCGTCCCCGCTGGGTCGTTCCGGCTCATAAGATGGTCTCCATAGCGGTGGTAAAGTCTCCGGTTCTTGAAAACGTATGGGCGCCGCTGCGAACATACAAACGACCTGTGAAGGTTTGACTGATCAGGTCTACCACGGATGCGGTTGTTATTCGGTACTGCAGCTGTGAGGTAATTTGATAGCCCTTGGTTTCGTCATCCTCCTGATATTCCGGCACACCAATTAACCCCGTGTCTGCAGAGAGTTTGAAACGGTTGTCAGCACCACGCTTGAGGTTACGGATATATAAACGACCTTTATTGATATACACTGCAGTTTTGCAGTCTTCCGCCACTTTGGCAATAATGCCGGTTACCTCACCGGATGCAGTGTAACCGTCCATATACCGGTAATCCCTCACCAGCTCAAATTGAGCAATCCGCAATCCAATCTGGCCAGCCATGTCCTTGATAATGTAGCTGGCTAACGTCCCCTCTTTGTAACTGACGTCTTTCAGGGTGCGCTTGCTCAGATCCTCACTATCTATGACATAGATGGATGTCACCTTGTCTACGCCTTCCCGGCGACTGCGCACGGCTGAAACAAATCCATGGAGAATGACACCCACATCCCCAATATAACCGGCATTTATCATCAGCGTGTCGCCACGCTTGATTTTATTAATGGTCTCGGCTGTGAGGTTCCATATTTTAATCTCGGACTCATTAGGCAAGGTATCATCATCAAAAGGGACGGTGCCTTCTATGTTGAACTTGTCCATGGAAAAGGTCATCCCGGCTACCATCACTTCCACCACACGACCGAAATTAGCCATCACTCACCGCCCCCTCATCAATCACATACAGAAATACGCGCTCGGACAATGTTTCCCAGGTAACCGCTTGGCTTTCTCCGGCCAAATCCAGCGGCAGCAGCGGATAGGCGGGGAATCGGGAATCCTGGATATCTCCAAATAACGGCACACCATAGACCAGCTTGACCCCGACCGCCAGCACTTCGGCATCTTGTTCAAGATCGACCGTGAAAAAGTCATGCTCTGCATTGTATTGGACCTCAAAGGTATACGTCTCTTCGGCAATGTCGATGTCGAACCGGTACGGAATCAATTCCTTTTCAATGTCCACATACTCCATACTCCCAATCACCCCCACTTGCTTCCTGGTTTAAATTTGACCTTCTGCGTTACTTCCTTCTCTTTCTTGCTCTTGGACGTGCTTTTTTTACCGGATTTGCTCTTGGTCTTCGATTTTTTCTTTTTGGTGCCCGAATTGATAATCGGTGCAGCCTGGGAACGAACAGGGGCAGGGAGTTTGCCTGCAGCTGATGTTTCTGCCACGCGGATCTCTTTTAATGTGAAGGAAATCGCGTACCCATTGGCTACCTGGTAGGTGTGGCTGGTGGATAAATCCGTGATAACCCCAACAAAAGCATTCCGGCCAACATAACTGACCAGTTTGCCCTTGTCTGACAGGTTAATGAGGTCCGCCCGGATCTTCGATGCATTCGGACCCACCACATACCCACTAAGCGCCATCGAGCGACCAAGCCGCTGCACATGGTCCGAGATGGCAACCCCTTTTTCCACCGGCTGCTCGGTTACCTCGTTGGCATATACCGGGTCCTCGGTTTCAATCAAAATGTACTGCCCGTTAATTGTTGCCATGGATCGCCGCCCCCTGTACGTTCAAGATGCGCCCGGCACTTTCAAAGATTTCTTGTACCTGGCGTTTAACTTCGGCGGCAATCACCTGTGCCGTATGTTCTGCAGCTGCCGTTCCGCCATTACCGGAACCCGCTGGAACGTTGATCGTAATTTCAATCGGTGGCATCGCGGCAGTAGTCGGCGTATAACGCGCGGGCGCGGCCGGTTCAAGACGGGCCTCTTTTGGCGCTCGCGGCTGCTGCAGCAAGCCCTCCAATTTGGAGAGCGGCAATACTGCCTCGCTCTCGGCTCCTTCCCCGATCATGGCCAGTGTTGGCCCGGTAGCGATACCACCTTTGGCCAACATCGGAATGTTCGGAATGTTAATGCCAAACTCTTGACCGCCTGCCCAGTCCGGAAGGGAAATCTGAATCTTGTTGAGTCCATTAATGAGTCTATTAATGCCACTTATCATGGTGTTAATAAAGCCCGTGAAACCGCCTTTGATGCCTTCCCATAGACTACCGAACCAATCTTTGACGCCGCCGAATGCAGTTTTGATAGATTCATACGCACCCGTGAAGATATTGCCGAAAAAGGTCCCGACCGTGGAAAAGACCATTTTGGTGGCTTCCCAATTGGATCTAAACCAACCGCCAATAGCCCCAAACGCATTGACTATCGCTTGGTAGGCTCCAGTAAAGATTCCACCGAACCATGAACCGACACTCGAAAAGACAGTTTTAATTCCTTCCCAAATACCTTTAAACCAAGAACCCACCTTGCCAAATGCACCGACAATGCCGGTATAGGCCTCATTGAAACGCGCTTTAAACCAGGAACCAATCACACCAAATACCGATTTCATCCAGTTCCAAACCCGGCCCATGACCGCTTTGACCTTATCCCAATGCCGGATCAATAACACAATGCCGACAATGACGGCGGCAATCCCAACAGCAATCCAGGTCATGGGATTTGCCAGCATCGCCACATTCAGACCCAGCTGGGCCGCTGTGGCCACCAGCGTACCGGCGCGGAATGCCTTCATGAGTACCGTAATCGTTTTGGCAATCTTCATAGCCACAAAGGTTCCCTTTAGGGCAATCATGGCAATACCCAAATCCATGACCGTTTCCCGGATCGCTTCCCAATTGCCGCTGATAAATTCATATATGGCCTTGGCCTTATCGGCTACAAACGTGATCGCATTCCCGATGGTATCCCCGATCGCATTCCCGATCGCTTCAATTTGTGGTTTATGATCGGACATCCACTGGCCAAACTGATTCAGAAACGGCAGCATCTTTTCCCCAATCGGGATGAGGATACCGGTTTCTAATTGCCTGCCGAACATAGCAAAAGCCTCGCCCGGCTTGTTGAACTTGATTTTATTCAGCTCGGCCATGCTGTTTTTGGTCATATCAAATTGACTATCCACATACCCCATAGCCGTGATGACATCTTTCTGCAGGTCTTCAAACTGGGTCCCGAACAAACCCACCGCTACGGTGTTTTGTGCTACGGGATCTTCAATATCCCCAATCATTTGGGTAATCTGCGTAAATGCATCTTTCGCAGCTGGTCCGCCAGCGGCAAAGGTGCGCATCATCTGATCGGCATTGAGTCCGAGCATTTCGAACGCTTCAATCGCGCCTTTGTCTCCGGCATCCTTGGACCGGATACCGAATTCTTTGACGGCATCCGCTACTTTATCTAAATTGAATGCGCCCTCTGCAGATCCCGCCGCCAACGTATCAAACATTTCGTTAGCATCAAAACCAAGCGCCTTGAACTGCAGCGAATACTCATTGATGGTATCGATAAGCTCACCCGAGAAATCAAGACCCTTCTGTGTCCCTTGAGCCACCAGGTTAAACGCTTCTTCGGATGAGATGCCGAAGTTCTCCATCATCGTCTTGGCAGCACGCGCGGACTCGTTCACCTCAATGCCAAAAGCATCCCGGAGCAGCAATGCATTCCGGGTTGTGCTTTCCAGCTCATCCCCGGTCTCTCCGGTAATCTGTTGCACGCTTGCAATCGAGTTGCCCAGATCCTGCCAATCCGATCCGAAGTTTTGCGCATAAAGGTCTTTTGCGATTTCGCGCGTCTCTTCCATCTGCTCTGCAGCAGCGCCCGTGGCCATTTGGATGTGAGACATCGATTTTTCAAAATCACTAGCAGCTGCTATACCGGCAATCCCAATCCCTGCAGCTGCTACCGATGCAGCCAGGCCAAGTCCGACCACACTTTTGGTCAGCATGGACGTTTTTTTCTCTGCATCGTCTAGCCCATTCGTATTGACCTTAAAGCCTACGGCATACATCAAATTCCCGATGATTCCGCCAGCCATGTGGTATCACCTCCCGAAACAGCAAAAAAGACGCCCGATGATGGACGTCTATTTCCGTTTTTCCATTTTCTTTTGCTGTTCCATATACAAATCCAGCGCTGCGTTTGCTTCTAAGATATCGTCATCGTCCATCAGATCTAAATCACTGTAAGTGATGGACATATCACTAAGCAGCAGACGCCACTGCAGCCAATTTCGCCTTGCGCGTTCTTTAGCTTCCTGGTTGCTGATCGTCATCGGCTGTTTCCTGTTCTCTGCCGGTAATAAAGGCAAAGGCCTCACTTACCACTTCGGTCAAATCGGTGTAGGATTCAAAGTCTTCCATGCGCACCTTCGGTTCGACCACCACATGGGTCAACATTTCATCAGCCAGCCTTTCATCCAACGGGACGCCGTGTTTGTTCTTCACCCGGTCCGTAATCTTTGTGACGTTCCGTACTCCCGGATGCTGGAAGGTATACACCGTCCCGTTTTTAGCTGTGAATTTCTTTTGTTTGAAGTTTGCCATTGATAATCATCCTTTTCTAATTTAGATTTTGTATTTGATTAATTGAACAACATGTCCATGCACTGGAATTCAAACTCGCGGTCCTCCGCTTCACTGCCATAACTGCGGGATGCAGGCTTTTTAATGAACGCCTCCGAAACCGTCACCGTCTCTTTGGGCGGTCCGGCATTGATGACCGATACCGGCACCAGCTCACCGGTGTTGGCCAACTTGTCCAGGTACGCCACTTGCGGGCTTGTCTGCAGCAGCGTAACCGTGATGGTACCGAGTGGATTATTTACCTTTGTCCGCACGGTATCGCCTTGCGCCCCCACCTTGACCTCGTAGTTGTCTTCATCCTTTTCGATTTCGACCATGGATTCAGCGAACCCCGTCAGAAACACACCGCCTACCGTCACCGTGACGGACTTGGCATCAAAAGTTGTAGCTTGTGGCATCTTCTCTCATCCTCCCTTATAGTCTGATTTGGCCGCGAATGGTTGTTTCGTGGATCGCTCCGGCCAGCTCAAACCAGAATTCCCCGCCCGTGTATTTCCGTGCGGCGCGGTCAGCTGGATCTACTTCGGCCCGGCCTTTGAAATTGGTTCCATATAGCGCTTGGCCATCCTTATCCGCCGCAATAATGCCCTGATTAAACGCACGCTGCAGCACGGTCCGCACGACACCCTCTATTTGAGCAATACCGGTATCGTCAAAACTAATCTTCGGCGCATTGTTCAATAGCGTTTGAACACCATGCTCGATGCTGAACTTGACGTAATCTTTCGCATGAATGATATCGATATACTCCCCGCTGAGTGTCTTGCCTTCACTCGTCTGGTTCTTCCCGGCCTTGGTTACATAGGTGTTCGCTCCAGCTGCATGAATCGCAAGCAGCTCTGTGTCCGATACTTGCATGGGTGCTATGCCGGTCAGTCCTTTAAACTTCCAGGTCAAGGAACCCACGTCAGCGGAACCGGCCCGGCCCACCCAAGCAGCTTCCGGGTAATTGCTGATGTCTTTGTGATAAAGGACCGTGCTGCGGCTGTGATCCGTCCCGGCAAGCACACCCACATCCATCAGATCGGACGACCGGATAAAGAATTGTCGTGAATTGTTTTGCTCGATGGCTTCCGCAATGTCGCCCACATCGTCGATATTCGTTGTGGTAGCAATCAGGAAATACCAATCTTGGTCAAACGCCCCCGGTAAAACTTCCGATAGAGGCTGATCGGTCTTCCGGCACATAATCGCAATCTCGGCCGGGGAATCGTCCCCCTGACTCAGTAGCGCCTTCGCGGCCTTGTACTCTTCGGTAGACTCGTTAAAATCGACTTTCACCCCTTCCAGGTCCGCATAGGTCTTATATGCGGAACCGGTCGCGCTTGTACCCAGGATGAGGGGCTTACCAAATCCAAGCTTTGGCGTTGGGCGCTCGATGTCAATAATGACCGTTACATCTTTAGCCATGTGTATCTACTCCTTTCAAATTCGCTGTTTCTATTGGCTGTAAAGCTTGGACAATGACGTTCGGTGCGCGTAAATTCACCTCAAATCCGTTCCGGCGCTCCCACTCCTCCCCGATCTGCAGATCGTTATTTTGGGTGGGCCCCACCTCGGTGATAACCGCGCCTGCCATATCCTTCAGGAGCCAGTGTCCGTCCGTCAACAACCAATCACGCGCGCGGTTGGCCTGGTTCACACTCTCCAAGCGGCTTTTGGCGTAACTTTGGAAGGCCACACTGAGCGTGGCCGTGCCGGAATGAATAAGCTTATCCCCTTCAGCTGTCACCGCCATATGACCAATGGGGCTTCCCTCATCGGTAAAGCTATACGTCATAAATGGAAACGGGGGCAGCTTTCCCTTGCCATCCAGTTCAATGACCGGTACACCCAAATGAGTGTTCAAGCCTTCGATAAGAACCTGGCGAATCAACTCAAACTGGATCATGCGTACTCACCCGCTTCATTTTGTATTCGGATACGTCATCATAGGCGGACCAGTTATCATCCATGTGAATGGTGTACTGTCGCCCTTCAAACTCAATGACATCCCCGTTCTGGTGGTGGTACGAGGAAAACAACATGCGGTCGTCCTCGTTGTACTTCCCACCATCTTCCTGCAGGAATGAATCCCCCATCGGCTGCACCGAACCTCTCAGGGGCAGCTTGATATCTTGCGGCGGCACATAGACCCCCACGGAATTATAATGGCCCTCAACCTGGCGGATGAGGGTATATGGCAATTCGTATTTTCGCAGGATGCGACTAAAGCGAAAGCGCATGTCTACCTCCTTTTTCTTGTCACCTCAAAGGTTAAGGCGTTTCGCAGGTCCTGATCTTCTATCAGCAGTTTCTTACCGCTCTTGCGGCGTGCATAAATCGGGGATAGGCCGGGCTGCTTGATTCGGTCGAAATTCTTTTGCATCCGATCCAGACCCAGCTCCCCTATTTCCTGCAGTAACGTTTCCGCTCTCATTTTGCCTATGGCAATGTCGGTTAACGATTTACGGACCAGCTTGCCTATGGGCACCTGGCCTTTCTTTTTCCCAGTTCCCACAAAAGAACGGGCAGGAATGTTCATTTTGACGGACCCGTATTCATGCACGCCCGCGATGAGCGCAAGCTCTTCATCTCCCTGCATTCCTATGTGGACTTCCTTGGACGCCAGGGGCATGAACCGATCAATCAAATCAAGGGGACTCATAAACTGGGTAACCTCGACATTCGCGCGTCTATAGCGCGTGCGTCTCCTTCTGCTCATACCCAGCGCCCCACGTAAGGCAAAATTAACGACTCGACCGCCGAAGGCAAGCGCCCATCTGCTTCCGTATCTGCATAGGTGACGTTGATATTTCCCACCCGCTCCGACCGGATACCCGGATCTCGAAGCAGCAGCTGCGCGAAAAGCAAACAAGCCAGCTCCAACGGTTCGGGCAGCGTGCGCGGCTCTTCGGTCGTAGCATCGCCTGGAAGCACATACCCACCGATATAGTTGACTTGGATATTATGGTCACCTGTTGGCCACCCCGCTTCACGGTACACCCTGCCGTCATCCAGCAACCTATAATCCCAATCGCTTGGGAATTCAACGCTATGAATCGGATAATTCCGAAGGTTGATATACTTGGATCTCCCATCCCCGCTAATCTGTTCCGTGTAACGCTGTTTTTTGAATTGTCGTTTGCAGCGGTTCTCAATGGAAGCAGAGGCTGACGCAATTTGCAGCGTCAGCATGTCATCCCCCCACGTATCGGCCACTGAGCCTAACAATCCTTTCAGACGGGTTAATGTGGTCAACATTATCCCTTGCTCCCTTGCGCTGCCTCAAGTGCTTCCACTCGGGAAACCAATTCGTTCCACTGGGCTTCTGTCGGGAATCCCGGTTCCCCTTTAGGGCCTGCAGGTCCTTTGGCTCCCGGCTCACCCTTTTCACCTTTCTCACCTTGCGGACCCGCTTCCCCTGTAGGTCCAATGAGAGAGTCAATCCATTCCTTCTCAGAGCCGCTGTAGCCCTGTTTTACGGCAATATCATATGCAGAGGGTCCTTCTGTCCCTCCCACTCCTATCGAGCCGTCAGCGCCTAGCACAAGCTCCTTTCCGTCCCTTGTGATTTTGCCCTCACCTTCCAAGGCGAGTTCCCCTTGAATCACCCAGCGCTGACCGCCGGGCTCCTTATAATTTTTAGTTGCGTACATGCTATCCCTCCAATCGAGGGGCTAGGCCCCTCATCCTTTAGTTAATCGTCAATTGACCGTACACCACGGCGTCTAAATCAAACGCCCTTACATCTTCACGCTGAATGGCGCGGACGTCTGTGGAGTTACGGGCAAAAGACTTCCCGCCTGTATTCGTCGATGCAATGGAATACTGCTGACGATCAAACAAGACCACCGCTTCTTTCAGATCCCCAATAATCATAGGGGCCAGTTTGGTGGTTGTGCCTGTGCTTGGCAACCAACGGTTCGCCATGACAACAATCGGTTTACCCTTGAACATTTTTTGTGTCGGATTCAAAGGATTTGGCTGCAGCAGATCGCGGCCGTCACTGTCTTTTTGTGTATCAAGATAGTGGAAACCGTCCTGGTTCGTCAGAATGATGGCTCCCTGGCTAATCGATGGGTCCAGATCCACATTCAAGACATGTTTGATATCATCCAGACTTGTAAGCGGAACCTTCGTTTTGGTGTCCAGCAAAGTCAAGACCAGTTGATTCCGGGTCACGGTTGATTTTTTCGCAATCCAACGTGCCAGGTAGGACATTAGATTTTGGTCTGTGTCCGAAAGCAAGCTATTGCTAAGTGGAAGAATACCCCCGCGGTCCTTGATGGTGTAAGCAACGGATGCAAATTTAGGATTGTCCATGTCATCCAAGTCTGTCAGTTCCGTAATTTCGGTGAACGGTGTAATGTCTGCGTTTTTCTCAATAACCCGGGAACCGCTTCGTGTGGAAACCGGCTCCACGGTAATATAAGGCTCCAGGGAAACAAATTCCCGCTTCTTTTCATGAATCAAGGTGACGATGTCTTTCGGTACAAGCAATCCGCCATCCTCATCCACTCCCTCTTGCATACCGGCGCGGACTTCTTGGATACCTTCTTCAATCAAGGACCGTTCTTCCGTATTCAAATGTTTATTTCGAAGGGTTTTTAGGAAGGCGTTGCGATACTGAGCGGACTTGTCCTGGTCATCGGACCGTCTTTCCGGCTCAACAATCGGAGTTGTCCCGCCTGGCGTGTCACTTTCACGGATTTCAGCCAGCAATTCAATTTGCTTTCTCAGCTCCTGCGCCGCATCTTTCGCCGCTCGTGCCTCATCCAGCTTCCCATCACCTGCCAGGCTGCGGGCTTCTTCCAATTTCTGTGCCAGCTTCTGGCGTAATTCGCGTTCTTTTTCGTCCATGATAGTACCTCCGTATATTGGATTTGGATATAAAAAAGACCCGTTAGACGATAGCTAACAGGTCAAGTTCCAGTAACAATTTTTCTTTTTCATGCTTTCGCTGCTCTTTGGTTGTAATGCCCAGCTGTTCAATACTTCGTTTGTTGACTTCGCTGTCTGGATATGCGGCAAAAGGAGTGGGAGAAACTTCGAATAAGTTCACATCAAGCAGCGTCCGTTCATACACGTCTTCATCTTTCAAATACTGCCATGAATCACTTCGAACATAGAATCCGAAGCTAACCCCATCTACATCCCCACGCTGAATGGATTCGTAGGCATCATTTCCCCACGTGTTATTCGGCAAGTCCAGTTCAAAAGCTAAACCTACTTCATCCTCCCATAACCGCAACGTTCCATTTTTGGTTGACCCGAGTACAAAATCACTCCGATGGTTCCAAAATGCTTTAATCGTATTTTCATGCAGGCTACGTGCAAAGGCCCCTTTAGCCACCCGTTCATAAAATTCACCCCAAATCAGGTGGCTCCGCTGATTGAACTTGACCACATAACCGCCAATGGTTCGGGTGGTAGCGCCTCCCTCATCTTCAGTGCTTCGAATTTCAATCTTATCCACCGGTATGAACCGTTTTATCAGATCATCCATCTACTCACCTCCCTTCTCGGTTTTCAGACCGGCTTTCAGCGCTTGATATTGGTCCATCTTTTCCAGACTGACATAGTTCAGGCTGACAAAATGACGGTCGCCCATCTCCCCGATGTTGTCCCGCTCTTCCAGCTCTCGGACTTCATTAATGCTGTAGGCACCCATGGCAATCATTTCTTTGTAATAAGCGGCCCGGCTGGCGCTGTCGCCTCGGAGTTCCCCGGCAACGTTGAATTTCGTGTAATACCTCCGGCGCTCTTGTTCCGTGAACAGCTTAAAATCACACTCCTGTTCCCAATTCGTGATGATCGGCTGCAGGGTGCTTTTCACATACTCCAACGATTGGTTTTCCATATTGGAAAACTTGACGTCCGTCAGACCCAGCTTGTATCCTGGCACCTTGTAAATCTTGGCGACTTCACTAATACCGAATTTGCTTGTCTCAATAAACTGTGCATCGTTGAGGGGCATACCTAAATTTTGATACTCCATCCCAGCATCCAAAATCGCGATGCGGTGGGCGTTATTCAGTCCGGAATTCGCCTTTTGCCATTCATCCCGCGCCTTATCCTTGGCAGGCTTGTCCAGGGAAGTGCCTTGAGGTAGCCGCAATATGCCGCGTGTGGCTGTTCCATTTGCATAGAAGGAGCCTAGAAACTTACGCTGTGCTTGCTGTACGCCCAATTCCTCCCGAATGACCGAGATGGGTGTAATCCCCTTCAATCCGCTTTTGCTGATGGATCGGAAGTGTAAGACATCGGTATGCCGGAGCTTTCGCATTTCACCGCTCGGGAGTGTAGTCACATACCAAACTTCCCCGGTCACATTGTCCACATGAACATCCGTCTTGGAAGGGTCCAGCGGCCATAGCGCTTTAGGCCGTCCGTTATTGATTCCGCTGGTTTCCCATTCGATGTTGGCATAGCCATTGCCCCATACCGTCACATGGACTTGCATCAGCTCTTTAAAGATATAGGCGCTCATATACGGATTCGAGCGTGCGCCAAGCAGCTGGGATGCCGGGTGGGATGTGTCTTTTTCAATCCCGCTTCCTTTCTTTTTAAAAACCTGGAATGGCAGCTTACCAATATCCCCGCCCAAAATGGACGCGCAAGTATAGACGTTGCTGTTCAGCAGCGCCTTGTCATTGGTGATTCTCTCCCCGCTGGTCGTGTTGGACACGCCAAAGAGATCCAAAAGCCATTGCTTTGGATTTAGCAGCGAATCATCATCTGAACGCCGTTCACGCCAGCGGCGGAAGACGCCTTTTTTCATTGGTTTTTCACCCCCTTCCCTAGAACGAGAAGTCATCATCCATGATATGGGCGTTCAAATCGATGCGGCCACCGCCAACCATCGCCCGAACCATGGCGTTGATGATCGCCGCGACCAAATCAATGCGCTGACTGTCGTCTTTATGCTTTTTACTCAGCTTGATATTGCCGTTGTTGTCGATAACCTCAATGGCATTGGCCAGGCACCAGGTTAAGAGTGGACTTCCATCGTGTACAATTTTGCCCTGCAGGATCAATTCACGGAAAAACTTGGTTGGCTCTGAAAGCGTCTGTACACCCTGGCGGATCTCAACCCGCTCGTACCCTTCCGCCTCCAATTGCTGCGTAAAGTGCGTGGCGTTGTAGGGGTCGTAACAAACTTCCTTCACAAACCAGAATTCATCCTGCTCCATTTTCTGCATATGGGACTGAATGAAGCTGTAGTCCACCACCTCGCCAGGCGTCAGGGTACACCATCCTTCTTCTGCCCACTGGCGATAGGGCACCCGGTCACTGTGTTCATGCTGCGTTGCCCGCTGCTCTGGCATGAATCCATGAGCTGTGACGGCGTAACGTCCTTCGGGTAAGCGGAACACATAACCAGCGGCGGTTAAATCGGTCGTCTTCGATAAGTCCAGACCGCTCCAAACCTCCACACCGCGCACCAACTTAAAAAAGTCCGCTTGCGACACGGCAAGGGACTTCCATTTGTTCATATTCTCACTGGTCATGTATTTCTGATCGCTGTCAGACTGCCAGCGGTTCACGCGTTTGGTTAACCACTCCCGAATTTTCGTTGGATCATTGGAATGGTACGCCTCATCATGCTCTACACGGATTTGCTTTAATAATTCTTCTGAATATTCGTTTTCTTCCTGCAAAATTGGGTTCGCTTTGGGCCATAATGCCTCATTATGCGGGTCATCTTCCTTGTCTAACTCCCGAATCATACAAAAATAGGTCTCATTCATAGGTCGGTTGCCGCGCATCATCATACATAAAAAATCGTACTCTTTTTTACATGGACTGTTTTCAGCGTCTTTTCCCGCTGTGCTGATGATCTGCATGAGCGATTGAAGCCGTTTCCCGAACCCGGAATAAGAGACATCCACGATTTCAGAGGTCGGGTGTGCGTGATATTCATCGATGATGACCAGGCACGGAGCGCCGGAGTCCTTGTTCTTGGTATCTTTGGATAACGGTCGCATCCAGCCGCCACGGGAGCGGTGTTCCACATAGGTTTTTTTGATGTTCAGGCGCTTAGCAATGTCCGGGCTGTTCTCCCCCATCTTTGCTGCATCCAGCCAAACCCGTTTCGCCTGCTGCTTATCGACGGCCGCACATTCCACTTCCGGGCTATCTTCGTACCGCTTATTCGTAGGATCGCCAGGCGGATAAATACAATCGCCCATCATGCCATACAGGGCCAGTCCACTCATTTCCGTAGACTTTACATTTCCCCTTGCCCGCATGTGAAACGCTTTACGAAACCGGCGTTTGCCTGAATCCATATGTACCCAACCGTACACACTGCCCAAATCAAATTTCTGGAAAGGAAGCAGCTGTATAAGTTCCCCGCTAAATGGCCCCCGTACATGACGGCAGCAGCGTTCGAACCAATCGAAAATACGGTCGGCCCGGCTTTCATCAAACACGTAAGGAAAATCAGGCGTTGCTTGCCGCTGCAGGTCGTTTAAGTGACGCTGACAGGCTAAGCGCTCCATCTCACAACTCAGACGTTTACCTAGAACAACCTCGGCGGCGTATTGGTGTGTCGGATGCAGGTCATCCCAATCAATCGAAGAGTTCTGCATTTGGATCTGGCTCTCCGTCAGCCTGCCGCTTGGCCAGGCGTGCACGCGACTCTGCGTTTAATCCCAGTTTGTTGGAATAGGATAGGGCGATACCTGCATACCGCTGTGACATTTGGACATACGCATTCGGAACTTGAATGCCTGATTTATTGGTTTCGGTATAGCCATGCTCATCAATGAGCCGGTTCGCTTCCTGGACCTTTGACACCGCGTCACAATAAATGCCTAGGACGTCTTCATCCACTTTGTCTAATACTCCGAACTCTTCCATGTCCTTGACCGTCTTCCGCCAAATCTTCCGGGCGGAATCATCCAGCCATTCAGGTATCCGAAGCTTGAGCTTTTTCTTTCGTTCAAATTTCTTGGCCGCTTCCTCCCGAGCTTCTACTTCCTTTTTGGTCCAGTTTTTGCCGCCGCCTTTTTTCCCGACTCGCATATGATCAAAATTAATAACAGGATTTGCCACTACTCAGACCTCCTTTTTCCCCATTTTCATCACGGGGACATTTTTTTGCATTTGAGGGGGCCGCGGTCTAGAAACTCTTTATTATTTTTTTTCGCCCCCTGGGGGTAAAAAAATAGCACCTTAAGGTGCTATTACTCACTCTGATTTTCTTTATTTGCCTCATTTTCTTTTTTCGGATCATACGTTACATACAAATAAAGAGTCTTCATATTTCTTATAGATAAGAAAACTGAGTGGATAGTTATTGACATCCAAGCTATAGCAATCAGCCAAGTCCAACGTGGCACATACAAATCTTTAAAACCTTCAGGTATGAAAGAACCGATATAATAAAGCAATATACTAAACAATACGACGATTAGTTGAATTATTACCGCCCATGAAAAAAAACATATAAGCATATCATATAGATTCGATGAGCCGTCTGTGCTTTTCTTTCTCTTAAGAATTCCTGTCGGTCCTCCATTTATCGTGGAAAGAACCGTTATACTGGCAATGTTAAAACCTGCCAAAATTGATATTGCAGATATTACTTGACCACTTACTTGTTGAAATTTTGAAATCAAATCTGAAAGTGAATCTATTGAGTAAGAAGCATAGAAAATAAGCAAACTCGATAATATTGTCGGTAGCACTACATCCATGATAAGTTCAGAAACTGTAGAGTATTTAAAGTACTTTTTAAACGTTGTAATCGGGAAATTATTTGCTTGATAAAACGCTCTTAACTTATGCATCTTCACCCTCATCTCAGTGATTTACGGACATCCATTATGCCTGATAATACTATTTCAACTGATTTCATTTTAGGTTGATTGTTTTTATCAACTTCGATTGTTTGTTTAAATTTTTCTTGAGAATCCTCCATTCTGATTATTTTCTCAGCTCCTGCTAACTTTCCTCTAACAACAATTTTCTCAACCCCAGGCTTGTCCTTATAATTTTTTAGAAAAGGTACTGCACTTACTAAACCTGATCGTCTAAATTTCGCTGTGAATTCCAGTTTTACAGTTGTAGCATTAGTTTTATCGGCTTCCTTTTGCATCTCTTTCACAGCTTCATTCTCATCTGCCCCAGGAACTGTTGTTGTTACCTCAACTTGAATTTTATTAACTGTATCCAAACTATTTACATCATTAAAGAATGAACTGTTAATGAGTGTGCAAATCTGAATATAGGTCAATGCGTTTTTATGGATAACAGACTTACCTAAATTCTCAAAATATTCTTCAACTAAGGAACGATTAACTTTTAAATTGCCCTGTAATAACATCAAGCCGTCGCTCTTTCGAATTGCAAAATAAGTGTATTGCGTCTCACCTTCCCTAATATTTTTGGGATTAGGTCTTAAAGTATAATTATCTGCATGAATTAATTCTCCATTGGTACCATATTCTGCAGAGCCAAATCTCCCGAAATAATATAACCTTTCTTCGGAATAATGGTCCAAATATACTAACCAAGAGTCATGGTAATGTTTGGTCCTATCCGCGATAGGAAGGCTAATAATATGTGATAGAAGCTCTTTGATTACTTTGGGATCCCATTTAATCGCATCGGTTTGTTGTTTTTTTCCCGAAAGATAATGTAGATCAATTTGATAAGCGTAAAAATTCCTTTTCTTCGTCGCCATTAGACATCCCCCTTTTGTCAATAGTATGATTCGACAAAAAAGTAGGAAATCCTTCCTATTTCAACGACTTTACCAGTATCCAAAATCCTGACTAGATGTTTTAGAATTATGACAGGGAACACAGAGAGCCTGCCAATTATCGCAATCCCAGAACAATTGTTTATTACCCTTATGCGGTTTGATATGGTCAACGACAGTGGCGGTCGTTACCTGATTCGTTTGTAAACACATCACACAGAGCGGATTTTTGGTTAGATAATTCGCTCGAGCTAAACGCCAACGATACCCATATCCGCGTTTTGCCGATGACCTCCGTTCCTGATCATATCTTCTTGCAAGTGCTGCATGCTTTATGCAATATCCTGTTCTGGTCAACTCACCGCATCCGGGTTTCATACATGGTTTTTTAGGTGATAATCCCACTTGAACTCACCCTCCAAAGGGTTACATAATGTCCTATTTGAATTACTCATACTGTACATTGTGTGTAACTCGTTATTTAATCGCTCTGCCTTGCCCTGTAAGGCTTTGAACCTGTTCAGTCAAATGAATTCCACCTATCCCTAATATGGAGAACTGATCAAGCCCTGTGCCGTTTTAACGCTGCATCCATGCTGTCCTGCTCGACCCCGATATAACGTAAGGTGACCTTCTCAGAAGAGTGGTTGAAATAGTTCATCAGCATTCCGATATCCTTGTCGGTCGTCTCATAATAGAAAATGTATCCGAACGTTTTTCGAAGTGTATGACAACCTATTTCCGACAGGCCGAATTCATCGCCAATGGTCCGCATGATCTTATAGGCCATGGATCGGCTAATCGGACGGTTCCACCCTTCCCGGCTTTTAATCAGGTATTCGTTCGGAGCCTTCCCGGCAATGTAGTCATTCAAGTCCCGTTTCAAATCCGGCTGGATGAGTGCACGCTTTCCCTTGCCCGTCTTCTTCTCTGTAATGGAGATATGCGAACCCATGACATCCCTTACACGTAATCGCAAGATGTCACTGATCCGAAAGCCTGTGTTTATGCCAATCGAAAACATAATGTAATTCCTCATGTTGGTTGCTCTTAAAAAATCCTTGATGTCCTCTAAGACCTCCTGGTCTCGAACCGGCTGAACAAATTTCATATCACCGCCTCATTTCGATTTCCCAATACCTCGGGAATAATAGTGGAAATAAAAAAAGCCGCTTATCAGCGACTTAATTTATACAAGCAGTATTGATTGAAGGAAACCCCTTCCGCTGCAGCTTCATCCATCAGCTGCTTGTGTAAAGATTTTGGAGCCCGTTGTAGCCACTTCCCACTATATGCATGTTCTTCAACCGGCTCTGGAATCTTATCACCGAATTCTAGTTTTACTTCCAAATAACCCACCATAGCATCTTTCACCATGGCCAATGCTTCCTCCGGGGTATTTCCATGGCTTTTACATCCATCCAATTCCAGAACAGAAGCCACATAGTAAGATCCACTTTCATCAACTGTGTGTCTAATCTGCATGGTGTAAGGAAGTGCCAAGTAATACGCTAAATCTTTTTTGCTATTGGACTGGTTTGCCATTCAATTTAGGCTAGGATAAAATGAGAATTGGAGAAGCAGGGGAGCTGTCACTCCCCTATTTTCTCCAGTACGTCTATGACGTACACCGCTTTAACGGGACTTTGCCTTGGTATGGGAAACGTGTCGCCACTCTCATTTCGGAAGATGTGATGTGAACCTCTGGTTCGTATCAGTATGTATCCGTAATGGTCGAGTACCTTCACTAATTCCTCAAACCGTATCCCGTTAGGGCGGTTTTTCATTTTTTCGACTAACTTATCAATCCTAGCCATTGCTCACCTCCTATATCTTTATGATATCATATATGATATCAATATGCAAATGTTTTATTCATATTTGTAAATAAAATTGCTGCCCCCGAAGGAGCAGCTATAGGAGAAGGTTATGAAACCTTTGTTAGTTGGCCTTGATAGGATTCGAACCTACCTAAACCTGAAGGCCATGAAAAAATCCGTATTTCTATCCCGCCCGGATGGAGCGGATTCGGGGCATCAAACCCCGCCTCACACCGAACCCTTGACGATGAACGTCTAAGGATGAATCGTTCCATCCCACAGCGCGGCCGAGTTCCTACCGCGATAACGGGCAGTAGGCACACCGGAGAGGTTGAGTTCCTCTCTATGTGCCTACTGTATAACTAATCCACCGCCACTTTGGCGTCAAACCTCCGTCATTCCAGCGTCAGTTTACCGTCACTTTTCCCAATGATTCCACATAGCTTCAAATGTTCCGCAATGGTATCTACCCCGACCCCGATTCGGCGGTCAATCGTTTTTTCACTACGGCCACGCTCTGACCAGAATGCGTCTATCGTTCCAGAATATTTAACACCTTTGATGTATCTATGTTCAAAAATTTTCTTTACTTCCTCATCTATAATCAGCCCAACAGCAACATTTATTTCATCTAATATCCGACCGCCCTCATTTAGTACCTTTTGCTGCTGGGGCGTTAAACTTTCTGGATCTCTCCGCCTCACATCATTAACCTGACGGGAAAGCTTTGGATAGTTGGTCAACAGCTTTTTTACAGTTTTACGTTCGGCTTCTGTCACGCTCGGGTAAATTTCCATTTGAACCACCGTTGCCCCCATACTTGGCTCCTTTCATTCATTTTTATGCTTTTGCCTCTCCTAACGCTCGATGAGCGAACGTTTCGGCTTTCGACCATCGCAGCTGTCCTTCGTTTCCTTTTCGATCAATCGGTATAAAGCCAGCCGAGAAAGTACCGTCCTTATCTTCTAGCTTTTCTAACCGGCGCAACAATCCATTACGATACACATATGTTCGGCCAGTTTTTAATTTTTCGATTCTCATATCACGCCTCCTTGATTTCTTTCCTCTTTGAAACCCAAGCAAATCCAAATCCTTTTCGAAGTGGATCTTCAATTAAGTAAGCCACTCCTTTTGGAACATACATACCTGGTTCTACCCGTAATACTCCGAACCTGGTATCTATCGTCTTTTTTTGAGAAATCGGAGCTGATGGGCAAACCACCAGCTTCAAATTCTCAATCCTGCAACCTTTGCGAATCAATAGACTTAGTGCGTCATCGACCATTTGAGCTGCTTTTGGGATAAGGGTACTCATTTCGCTTTATCTGACATTCGTCCAAGCAGGCCAGAGACTGCATTCAGATATTTAATATGTTCATCAGGAGCTGTCGTTTTGATCTCATATAGTGCACCAAGTAAATTATCAAAGTCCTTGACTACCGTTTCGAAAATCACAGCGAACTTGGCCATGGCTTTGTTTTCATTTCGCTTCACTTGCTCTCGCAGCTGGGCCAACTCTTTCTCTACATCTTCTGGAACCTTTTCGATAACTTCAGCTGTCGGGATGTCAATCGGCTTGGCCTTGAGCTGTTTTTCAAGTTCCTTTATTTTCTTCTTGGTGTCCACAAGCTCAGATTCTTTTTCGTTCAGTTTGGCTTGAATCTCATTAACCTGCTCGACATCTCCACTTTTTTGAGCTGCTTCCAGATTGGCCTTGTAACGTTCAGCAAGCTCATAGTTCATGCCGTTCTGCTGTTGCATTTCAGTCAGGCTGCTTTCCAGCTTTTCGCGTTCCAGTCGTTCATATTCGGTCTGCTCATTTGCCTTCTTTAATTGTTTTTCCAGTGCCTTTTTTTCTTTGATGAGGGTTTGCAATTCTCTCGTTGACAAATCTTCTACCTTGTTCTCTTCTGCAAAGGTTTCCCGTTCTTCGGCAGGAATGGAGAGTAACGCGACAGCTTGCGTATAACTTAAATTCGCAAGCGTTTGGGAATTCTCGTACTCTTCCGACACTCGCATGAAATTATTGGCCGTTGACTGGCTGTAATTTACATTGTCTTGGAGCCAGCCGCCCCATTCTCCGTGGGTAACAAGTTCTTTTGCTTCCTTTAACTTTTTGCCAATATCGATAGCAGATTGAAGTACATACTGCCTTGCTTGTTGGTCGATGGATCTTATTTCAGCGGCGATAACCTCGGGTGAACGTAATATGATTTGTGTTGTCATACGGCAACCTCCATTTTTTTCTTGTTTGACATAAGTTTTTCTTGTTTGAATAGATTCACAAAGTTCTCAACCTCTGGTGTCATTGCAACACGTTTGTATCCTTGGCACTGTACAATTTGATTCCCCCGCAATTCCAATGTGTAGAATGGTTTATCCGGTTCTTCACATCTTCGTATAAAAAATATTGCTGTTCTTCCAGAGGCGTGCTGATCTGCGTATTGCCCAACACAATGCTGTAAAGACCTACCTTCAATGAACAACTCTGCTGTTGATTCTGCCGGTCTTAGTAATAGGCCGTTTTTCTCAAAACAGTACGCTTTTAATACAGCCGATCTATCCATGATTTTTTTGTTTATGGCCTTGTCTTTTTTCATTTTCATACGAGCAGTTAATTTGGTATGAGCGCTATGCAGATTATTAGGGAATAGATTTCTCTCTTCTGAAAGATCAATCCTAAACTCTCTGCATTGGGACATATAATCCTTCCAATCAACAACTACGTTATAACCATGCCTATACTGATCGGTCCGAAGCTGCTTTAGAATGTACTTCACAGCTTTCTTTTCTGATGTCAATTTTTGAATATCATCCATGTATTCTTTGAATATTGGTGTCTCTAATTCTGAAAGCATCACAGCCTCATGAATGCTTAATTCAAGATTTTTCTTCTTTGACTTTTGATAGTATCTAAGCTCTATAGGCTTAAGCTTCATTTGTGACTTTCTAATCTCATTCAGTTCCGACTTATTCAACCGAAGGACTTCAAAGATGTTTTTACCATTCCAGTGAATCGCTCCGTAAGTCTGATCTCTCATTAGTTTCGCAAATACCAAGTTCTCAAATCCCATCTTGGTCAGATATTCAATACATGGATATCTGGATGCTAGGTCAAAAAATTCTGTCATGTCCGAGATGTATCGATAATTCGGATATCTCGTATATTTTTCCCAAGTACAATACTGAAATGGGGTTCCTTTAACTGCTCTTTGAATGTTGTCCTTTGATACATGCTTACTCCAGAATTTAGACGAAAACGAAATATCAAATCCTGAATAGACATTCTTACCTTTAAGTTTCGAATAGCCTGAAAACATGATGCTTCTACCTGGTTCAAACAAGTACATGTAACTGATGTTGTACTGGGTTTGAACCTCTCTGTAATCTCCACTGTAATCTCGGACCACCGAAATGATTCTTGCCGTAATAGCTTGTGGGTTGACCTTTGATTTTTCGTACCAAACCAGTACGGCCTCATCATGCACTTTATTTCTCCCCATGCCTGATGACCTTACCTTACACTTGGACTTGCAGTGTGGGCAGGTTGCTAATGCCAATTGCTTATGCTTCAACTTCGATTCAGACCTATGCTGTTTTTTGCAATGAGTGCAGTAAGCAAATTGAACGCCTACTACTGTTTTGTAAAACAAATACCGACTATCTTTTAAAACTGTATCTGTCACGTATCGAACCAATGACTTACTGATCTGAGTAGGAAAGTGCAGTTTGAATTCTTCATAGTTCATCACGCTCACCTCACAAGAACTCATCAAGTTTTACATCGAATCTTGATACTTCCGGTTCAGGTTGAATGACTGGGACAGTTTTGACAGGCTTTCCCTCGATCCCGAAGTATTTCAAGACAATCGCATATCCTTCCGCATCCGTTAATATGGCCATACCGTTTGATTGCTTCTTCATGGCCTCTTTCTTCATCGCTTCAAGGCTCTTGGAAATACTCTTTTCTTTATCCATGACCTTGTGTGCACCGTCTGGATTGGCTTGTACATGCTGTATTAAAAAATTACCGATGACCTGGATATAGGGGTTGTTTTGGCTGCTCGTGATTTCGTCTTGCAGCTTCTTCACTGCTTGTTCCATCTCACTTCACCCTTTCGATTATCTCTTACTCCATCGCCTCTCCGGCGGTTCAATACACCTAGCTCCAAATCATTCACTTTACTCATATCGATCTGCTCTATAAACCTCGACCACAGCGGCACATAACGGTAACTGCTCAGTTCACCGGAACAGTATACGTATGCTGAAGGCCTTTCCTTCACGCCTACCGGGCAACCAAGTTGAGAGCAGCGCTTAAACGGCAACAGTATATCAGCGACAGGTTCAGGCGCCCCCGCCCATTTGCCTTCCCATTTCCACTCACCGTTAATCTCGATCTGTCGAGGGATGAGACAAGGCATACCGGATTCTTTGGCCTGTATTTTATTCAGCCAATACTTACGCATCCGGTTTACCCGACATCTGGCGAGCAAACTCCATCATTTCTGCCATTTCCTTATCCGATACTTGGGTGCCAGGCGGCGGTTCGTTAGTGGTAATAGGTATTGACGGTTTGCCTGATTTACTCTGAGAGCCTGTTCGTTTCTTTGGCTGTTCCTTTGTCCAAGGATCGTCAATCCCTTCCGCGTTCCAATTCTTTAAAATGCCTTCCACGTAGGATATCTTTCGTTTACCAGCTAAAACAGCTTTTTTCATAGCTTCACATACCCACCGATTGCCATAGGTATCAATCATGTCGTCAAGCTGATCTTTAATCACGGAACTAATCGTCCCGAAGCCTTCATTTTCAAACATCCTATATGGATTAGTTTCAAACTCAGAACGACTACTACCGACCGTATCAATCGAGTTTGGTTCTGTTGGTTGCTGTTCGGTTTGGTACGGTTGGTTAGGTTCGGTTATGTTGTGTTGGTTGTGTTGGTTAGGTAGCCCCGTGACTCCTTCATCCGTCACGTTTCCGTCACGCGTGACAGGTGCGTGACTTCCTTCGGATTTCTTCTTTTTCTCGCGTGACCTGCGTTTCCGCTCGTTGTTCTGCTCCCGTTTTTCAAGCAGCCTCCCGGCATAATCAAACCAATCGTGAATTTGTAACTCATCATTTATCTGATCAATAAATTTAGCGTCAATAAGCACCCGAACCAGTAAATCGGGATCACCATCAAATTGCATCGCATCTGCAATATCATCATGTTCAAACTTCGTTAATTCACCATCTGGAGCATAGTCCATAGCCCACCACCAGAGCATATGAAGGTGTCCGACCATTGTCGGAATTGATACGTCTAATTTGCGTGCACACCTTCGTGTTTTGGGATGTCCGGCCAATGCCTGGTGACTTTCAATCCACGCCAAAACGCGACCCCCTCCCGGCTTATGTTGCATGTGCCTGTGACATGCTCATGTTGTCACGGAAGTGTCACGTGTGACGCATGCGTGACACTTCTCCAAAAACCCTGAATCCATCTAGGATGACTTGTTGAGCCATCACAAGTTTGGTATAATCGACATACAATATTTTTTAAAAGTTCCAACTTAGATCACGTTTCCGAGACGTGATCTTTGTTCATTTCTAGCGTCTGTATCACACAACTGAATTTCTTCTCCTGGATCAATCTGTTTAAGGCGGTATCTCAAACTTTTTATCTTTTGATCAAGGACCGCTTTCGTCGCTTGGTTGTTTTCGGTTTCCGCCTGAATTAAAGCTCTGTACAACCTATTAAGCTTCATTCGAGTATCCCTTCGAAGCTTGTCCCTTTGTGAAAAAACATCTCTCATGCTTCTCCCTCCTTTCTACGAAGTTCCGCTTCCAGTCGAGCGGCTTCTTTGCTCATCAAGGTAAAGCCAAAATCATCTAAGAAATGCGCTCTACTCAACACTTTGCGGATCTCATTTAAACGGGTAGTTACAGCACGACGTTGCTCTAAGCGTTCGGGTGACATTTCATGCCTCCATTTCTAGACAATCATCTTGTTGACTAGTGACATCTTTTCACTTTCATCCATCCACTTATCCAGCGTGGAAAGTCTAAATTTATAGTGCGGCTTTTGAGAATTTAAAGAGCCAGCTTGAATGCAAGAAATTTGTCCTTCGTTAACCATGGTATAAAGCAATGGCTTGGATACTCCGATATATTCGGCTGCTTGCTCTGCCGTGAGAGTAGCGCGTTTTATCCTGTTTTGATACATTTCTTCAACCATCCCATTAATAACAGGTTGCAATTCCTCAACAATCTTTTGCTTTATATCTTCTATGAAATCGACAGTAGTCAAAAAATCACCCCCTAACCCCTAATCATTTCCATAAAAAAAACTTGAATATAATCACTATCTGTGATTTAATTAGCTATAGAAAAGTTCCTCAACAGACTTACTATAAAAACCTGAAATTTTTAATTTTGTTTTGTCGCTACCACTTCTCTGTTTTGTTTCAAGCATTGATAGCATACTTTGCGAGATGCCTATCTTTTGCGCAGCTTCGTAAGTGGAGAGTCCAAGCTCCTTACGAGCATTAACGAGGTTATAGTTAATCAACGATACCTTCACCTGCCTTTCGTGTTCACGAAATGTGATTTTGTACCTTCATAATACATCACACTTCGTGAGCGGTCAATCTTTTTTTATCTCGTTCTGTGATTTTTTTATGAAGGGAAGTTTATTTAATGTTAGGTAAATCCATTGCTGTTCTAAGAAAGAAAAAAAACATGACGCAACGAGACCTGGGAAAAGCACTAGGTGTCTCAACTAGTGCTGTAGCTATGTGGGAAACTGGACAAAGGGAACCCGACACAGAAACCCTTACGCTAATTGCTAATTACTTTGAGGTTTCCATAGATGAACTTTTAGGGAGAGAAGAAATTCCAAGCGATAAAGTTTTTACAGATCAAATCCCACCAGAAGTAAATGTATTTTTCAGAGACTTCCTTTCAGCTCCAGAAGAAAGAAAAGAAGAGATGCTTAGATTTTGGAGATTTATTCAAGAAAATGAAAAGCACCGAAAACCTGGGGATAAACAAGGGGAATAATGCAACTTGAGAAGGGCGGACGGAATGTGATGAAATATCATACAACTCTTCTAGAAGATTGGATTGAGGATCTTTACCTTGCTTTAGACATTAAAACCCCCAATGATCTAGGAATCTATAATCTGGCGTCTAAATTAGATATTTGGGTTTACTATGTTGATTCTGAAGGCCAAGGGTTTGAAAGATTTGGTATGATGACCATCTTCATAGATCGACGTAAAAACAAAAGCGAACAATGGATTGAATTTCTTCATGAACTATGCCATTTATTACGTCATTCTGGAAACCAATCCGCTTTACCAGTTGATTTCGTAAGACTCCAGGAATCGGATGCTGATAATTTTGCTCGATACGCTTCCATGCCGTATTCCATGATCCGTAATCTTGAACTTGGTCATTCTTCTAGAGAAGCTGCCAACGTACTTTCTGAACTGTTTGGTGTTCCACATAAACTTGCATATGAACGCTTGGATCAAATTAATAATCGTTATCTCTCTTCGGTTCCTATACTTCGATATCAGTAATTGTAAAAGGGAGTGAAAGATCATGCCTTGGGTGGAAAAACGAAAAAATGGATACCGTCTTGTAGTTGATTTAGGTGTCGATAAATTCGGAAAGCGAATTCGGAAGACTCAAGTAGTCGAGACCAATTCAAAAAGAGCAGCGGAAAAAGAACTGAGCAGATTCGTTGTTCAAATAGAGAAAGAGCTTGAAAAAGGCGATATTTTATTGCCAAGGACAATTTCCTTTAGTGAATTATCCGAAAAATATAAAGTTATGTTCGTTCTGACTGAGTTGGAATTCAAATCTCAAGAGAATTATATTTTTCAACTAGAAAAGCGTATCTTACCCCATTTCAAAAAATGGAATGACATCACAAAAATTAACTCCATCGATATCGTAGAGTTCATACACGGATTAAAACGAATCAAAGAGCCTTCTAAGCCTGCTGGAAGCCAAACCAAGATTTATGTATATCGTGTACTTAAAAGCATCTTTCAGAAGGCTTCAGAGTGGTATAACCTCGAATCTAACCCTATGGACAACGTAAAAAAACCAAAAGAAGAAAAGAGTCATGAAATTGATGTGTACACTGAGAAGGAAGCAATAGAGGTTTTCAATTGCCTTCAGAGCGCTTCGGCTCAGTTTAGAACACTAGTTAGTCTTGCCTTCACTACAGGGATGCGAAGAGCAGAAATGTTAGGGTTAGAATGGAAACATATCGATCTGGAAAAGGGACTCATAGCAATTAGACAATCAATTCCTGCTTTCAAGGATCATGTTCCAGTAATAAAATCACCCAAAACAAAAGGATCGATAAGAACCGTTTCAATCCCGCCTTCAATCGTCCAAGAACTTGCAAATTACCGTAAAGAATGGTTTAAACTCAGAACGAAAAACATCGATATTTGGAAATCGGAAAATGAATTTCTGTTCTGTAATAAACATGGGATGCCGTACTATCCGAAAACATTAACTGAACAGTGGAGATCATTTATTCAAAAGAATAAATCTCTTCGGTATATTAGGTTTCATGATTTACGACATACATCAGTGACAATACTAATAAATCGTGGGATACATGCAAAAATCATTTCCGAGCGTATAGGTCATTCTAAGATAGGAACCACGATGGATGTATATGGGCATGTAATCCGTGCGGCTGATGCAGGAGCAGCAGCGACATTTGATGATGTATTCAATAATAAAGTTGTTCAGGATGAAACAGATATTCATGATCATCCTAATACCCCTGAACGAGAACCTGCATATTAATAGCAATGAAAATACAGGGTGGCACCCAGGGTGGCATAAAGGGTGGCATATAGTTTTCTTAAGTGTATTTTAGTATTTATCACTATTTACTGAACTTCTTAAAAAGCTAATCAAATCAACCATTTATTTGATAGCAGTTCGTTATAATACTTACTGGACCCTCCTCTCCCATGAGGGAATCTCTTCGGAGGTTCCCGAACTAAATCCCTGTAACGG
>NZ_QLYT01000082.1:0-6495 GCF_003269305.1 Paenibacillus sp. MDMC362 | reverse complement strand
AGGTAGATGAGATTCCACTATCTGCAAATGGTAAAGTAGATCGTAAATTATTGCCGGATCCAGAAAAGCATATGGAAAAAAGTAAGATGATAAGGGGTTATGAAGCACCAGAGACCCAGACGGAGAAATTGGTAGTCGAGGCATTTGAATATGTGCTTGGTATGGAAAGAGTAAGCGTAAATGACAATTTCTTTGATTTGGGTGGATACTCGCTTAATGTAATCCGGCTGTGTAATGAATTAGAGAAGAGTACAGGGGTAAGGCTGCAACTTAGAGAAATTTTTGATTTATTTACACCGAAGAATATTGCAGAAACAATTAAAAACTCAAAGGTAAATACGTATGAAGAAATACCAGAAATAGCAGAAGCAGAAAGCTATTCTATAAGTTCAGCTCAAAAGAGACTTTATCTTCTAGACCAACTAACAGGTCCTGGTACAACTTATAATATTCCTTTAGTCATCAAGCTTAAAGTTAAACCAGACAATGAGCGACTTCAGAGAGCATTGGATCAATTAGTAGAGCAAGAGGAAATTTTGAGGACAAGTTTCCATATAGTGAATGGTGAGCCAATTCAAAAAATTTCTTCAGATGCAAGAATTGTGCTGGAGCACAGTGAAGTAAATACAGCAGATTCACAATATATCCAAGCTGAATATAATACTTTCGTCCAACCATTTGACCTGTCAAAATCACCACTAATGCGTGCAAAAATACTGGATACTCCAAATGATTCATACTTATTTTTGGATATTCACCATATTTTATGTGACGCAGAAAGCATGCCGATTATGCTCTACAAAATACAAGAGTTATATGAAGGAAGAGAATTGTTAACACCACGAGTACAGTATAAAGACTTTTGTGTTTGGCAAAATGCTAGAGATATAACAGAACAGGCAGCGTACTGGAAGAAAGAATTTTCTGGCGATATACCAGTCCTGGATTTAATCATGGATTATCCACGCCCGCATAAACAAAGCTTTAGAGGTGCTAATTTCCGAACACAGGTAGAAGAAAAAACGAGTATTCAAGTAAAAGAGTTAGCGAAGAAGTATGGTGCAACTGAGTTTATGGTTTTGTTATCCACCTTTTTCTCCATGTTAGGAAAATACAGTCGACAGGAAGAAATTATAGTAGGAACTCCAATATCGGGACGAAGCCATACGGATACCCAAAATATGTTGGGCATGTTTGTAAACACTCTGGCAATCAAAGGGAATGTCTCCTCCGATGATACATTTGAGGATGTATTATTAAGTACAAAAGAGAAATGTTTACAGGCATACGATAACAAGGAATATCAGTTCGAAGATTTAGTTGAAGCCGTGGGAGTAAAGAGAGATTTCTCAAGAAACCCAGTATTCGATGTGATGTTTGTATTGCAGGACGATGAGAGAGAAAGTTATTCGGATCGAATTCAATTTGGAACGAGGGAATCCGTTGAAGGAAGCATTTCTAAATTTGATCTTACCTTAACCATGATAAGTGATTCAGAAGGCTATAAGATTGATTTTGAATATTGTACAGACTTATTCAAACCAGAAACGATCGAGTACATGGCAAAACACTTCTTAACACTAATTGAACGAGTTTTAATGTCTCCGGAAAAGAAGCTGCAGGATATTGCCATGGTAGATATGAACGAAGAAGCAAAAATATTGGATGAGTTCAATATGACGCATGCAGAATACCCTCATAATAAGACGATTGTGCAGTTACTTGAAGAGCAGGCTGCCAGAAAACCTAATAATGTAGCAATCACATTTAATGGACGACAGATGACCTATGCACAATTAAATGAACGGGCGAATGCTCTGGCAAGAAAACTTCGAAAGGACTATAACATTCAACCAAACGATTTTGTGGTTATCTCAACAGAAAAATGTTTGGAGATGGTGGTGGGCATATACGCTATTTTAAAGGCTGGAGCAGCTTATGTACCCGTTGATCCATCTTATCCAGAGGAAAGAATTAATTATATCATTAATGACTGTAAGCCAAGGGTAGTATTATGCGGCACAAAAGAACCTGAAGCTGACATTCCTATCATGAATCTTCATGATGAGGCAAATTATACAATGGAATGCAGTAACCTTGTTCATGTAAATCAATCAAGTGATTTGATGTATGTTATTTATACCTCTGGTACGACTGGCAGGCCAAAGGGTGTTATGGTTCAGCATGTAAATGTAGTGCGATTACTTAAGAATGACAAGTTTAAGCTTGATTTATATGAAAATGATATTTGGGTTCAATTCCATTCTTATTGTTTTGATGTTTCGGTTTGGGAAATATTCGGAAGCCTATTGAATGGAGCAAAGCTTGTAATTCCTTCTGAAGATACGGTAAAAGATGGATATGCATTTGGAGAGTTGCTGCAAAAAGAAGCGGTAACAATCTTATGCCAGGTACCTTCGCCATTTTATGCGTTGATCGATGCAACGACAGGACAAACAATAAATAGTTTACGATATGTTATTTTTGCAGGAGAGGCACTTTATCCAACGCATTTGAAGAAATGGCATGAGATCAATAGGCATTGTCGTCTGGTTAATATGTACGGGCCTACAGAAACCACGGTATACGCTACTTATCGCGATATTGATGCTGAAGCCATTGAGAGAGGAATTAGCGACATAGGAAAGCCACTTCCAACATTAAAGATTTATATCTTAAATGGAAATGAGCTTTGTGGAATTGGAGTTCCAGGTGAGTTATGTATAACAGGTGAGGGTGTATCTCAAGGATATTTAAATCGACAAGACCTGACAGACGAGAAGTTTGTACACAACCCATTTGGAGCCGGGAAGATGTATCGGACAGGTGATTTGGCACGTTGGTTACCTAACGGAAACATTGAGTATATTGGACGTATGGATGACCAAGCAAAAATTAGAGGATATCGTATTGAACCAAGAGAAGTAGAAAGCCGTTTATTGGAGCTTGAAGGGATAAGTGAAGCTGTAGTAGTAGTGCGAGAAGACAAAAAGAAAGAGAAATTTTTGTGTGCCTATATAATAGCTGAGACAGAAATAGAAGAAAGGAATGTAAAGATTAAGTTAAATAAAGTATTGCCAGATTACATGGTGCCTGCACATATTATTTCAATTGATGCGATTCCACTGACAAGTAATGGGAAACTTGACAAGGCCTCATTGCCACAGCCGGAGTATAAGTCAAAGGAATATATTGCACCACGAAACGAAAGTGAAACTCTGATCGTACAGGCATTTGAACACATCCTAGATATTGAAAATATCAGTGTAACCGATAGTTTCTTTGATCTAGGGGGATCGTCACTGAAAGCAGTGTTGCTGTGTAATGAATTGGAGAAAGCCATAGGAGTAAGACTGTCAATTAGAGATGTTTTTACTTTTGGTACGCCCGAGCAGATAGCGGAAAATATGGGGTCGATAGAGAACGAGATGTTTGTGGCAATAGAACAAGCTTCAGCAGCTGAATACTACCCTACAAGTTCAGCTCAAAAACGACTCTATCTTCTGGACGAGATGACCGGGCCTAACATTAACTACAACGTATCGGACGTTTATGCTTACGAAGAACCGCTAGATAAAGAAAGATTACAGAAAGCTTTAGATAAGCTGTTAAAGCAAGAAGAGATACTGCGAACTAGTTTCCATGTTGTGGACGGTGAACCCATTCAAATGATTTCTCCAGACGCCAGGGTTTTATTAGACTACAGCGAAGTGGACGAAATAGATATACAAACGGAATATGATAATTTTGTACAACCGTTTGTTTTATCCGAAGCACCGTTAATGCGTGTGAAATTAATGAAGACAACAACGGCTTCCTACCTATTTGTTGATATTCATCACATTATATGTGATGGAGAAAGCCTGCCGGTTATACTGCATCAAGTGAACGAATTTTATGAGAATGATGGAACTGATCATGAATAAGAGGAGAACTTATGAATAAAAATTCTAACCGTGTCCAGTATAAAGATTTCAGTGTATGGCAGAATTTTTATGATATCACCAAACAGGAAGAATATTGGAAGAGGGAATTCGCCGGTGAAATTGCTAGGGTGGATTTGAAGACGGATTTCCTCCGTCCTCAAATCCAATCTTTCAGGGGAGCCAATGTTGTAGCAAAGGTAAAAGAGCCATTAAGCTTAGGGGTTAAAAACTTAGCCCTTAAGCATGGTGCTACTGAATTTATGGTTACTCTATCAGTGTTCATTTTATTATTAGGCAAATATAGTCGCCAAAAAGATATTATTGTAGGAACAACCGTGTCAGGCCGAGTTCATGCAGATACTAAAGGTATGCTGGGGATGTTTGTCAATACTCTGGTAATAAAGGGAGAAGTTTGTCCTGATGATACTTTTGAACATTTGATTTTAGCTGTGAAGGAGAAGTGTCTGCAAGCTTATGATAACCAAGAATACCAGTTTGAAGATTTAGTTGAAGCCGTAGAGAAAAAGAGAGATCTCTCAAGAAATCCGATATTTGATTTTATGTTCGGATTAAAAGAAAAGAAAAAACCGACGGAAATGCAAGGCCTATTGGGCGGAAAAAGTGCATTCATTAAAAGGAATGTCTCAAAGTTTGACTTATCCGTTCTGGTTGAATGTATGCCAGAAGGGTATGAAATTGATTTTGAGTATTGCACAGATTTATTCAAACAAGAAACGATTGAATATATGGCAAGGCATTATGTAACGCTGCTTGAGGAAGCAGTAACACATCCAGAAAAAAAGCTTAAAGATTTGCATATGCTTGATATCAGGGAACAAGAGAAGATATTGGCTGATTTCAATGCAACGAATGTAGAATACGCTCGAGAACAAACAGTTGTCAGCTTATTTGAGAATCAGGTAGAGAAAACAGCAGAACATATTGCACTTAAATTTGATGATAAACAGATGACATATGCCGAGCTGAATGAGAGAGCAAATCAGTTGGCGCGTACTCTTCGGGATTTAGGAGTGGTTCCAAACGATTTGGTGGCTCTAGTTACAGAGCGTAGCATGGAAATGATTGTAGGAATATTAGCAATCATCAAGGCAGGGGGAGCTTATGTACCCATCAATCCGGAATATCCAGATCATAGAATTCGCTATATGCTGGAGGACAGTAGTCCAAAGATTGTATTGACGTATAAGAATAAGCTGCCAGGAAAGGTAGAGATTCCGGTATTGGATTTAGAAGATGAGAATCATTATGCTAATGAAACGGACAATCTTCTGCATGTTAACAGAGCTAATGATTTAGTGTATTGTATCTACACTTCGGGTACAACTGGAAACCCTAAGGGAGTTTTAATTGAACATCGAAATGTGGTCAATATGTGGGTCACCTATAAGGAAACATTTGCACTGAACGACAAGGATACGGTGCTGCAATTTGCAAATGTATCTTTTGACCAAGCGGTTGGTGATATCTTCCCTGCACTTTGCAATGGTGCGGCATTATGCATTGTGCCAAAAAATTTAACCTATGATATGGAGCAACTACAAAAATATATAGATCGAAATAATGTAACAACAGCATCATTGACACCTAAGGTAATAGAGGCGTTGTGTGCTGACGCATTACCGACACTTCGTTTGCTGGAATCAGGTGGTGAGGCAGGTAATCTAGAAAGCTTAAAAGAATGGGCGAAAAGAGTAGAAGTGCTAAACACATATGGGCCTACGGAGTCTACTGTAAATGCAACTAGTTTTAGAGTCAGTACAGACTCTATTTCAATTACCATTGGACGTCCGATTGCAAATACAAAAGTATATCTTCTAAATGGAATGGAGCTATGCGGTATTGGAATACCTGGCGAGTTGTGTATAGCAGGAGATGGTGTAGCAAGAGGTTATTTGAATCAGCCAGAATTAACAGATAAGAAGTTTATTAAAAATCCCTTCGGTGAGGGAAAACTGTACCGTACAGGAGATTTAGCACGTTGGCAGCCAGATGGAAATATAGAGTATTTAGGTCGAATAGATGAACAAGTGAAAGTCCGTGGTTACCGGATAGAGTTAGGTGAAATTGAAAGTGTATTAAGAAAACAGAGTAAAATCGCAGATGCTGTCGTTGTTGTAAAAGAAGTTGGAAATGATGAAATTCTCTGTGCATATCTCGTTGCAGAGAAGGGTCAAGAACTAATTATACCCGAAATTAAAGAAGCGATAAGAGAAGAAGTAACGGAGTATATGATTCCTGCCTTTATGATACAGATCGATGAATTTCCATTAACCATAAATGGGAAGCTGGATAAAGCTAGGTTGCCAGAACCAGATATGTTAGAAAGCTTGAAATACGTACCACCAAGTAATAAGACGGAGCAAGCAATCGTAGATGTATTTGAAGAAATCTTAGGAGTATCTCCAATCGGAATAGAGGACAGTTTCTTTGAATTGGGTGGACATTCGTTAAAAGCGACGGCAGCAATTAATGCCATAGAGAAGAAGACAGGGATTCGTTTGCCAGTCAAAGAGATATTTAGCTCACCAACTCCTGCTATATTGGCGAA
>NZ_QLYT01000081.1:0-31685 GCF_003269305.1 Paenibacillus sp. MDMC362 | reverse complement strand
CGGCGCATGCCGTGCGGCTTCGGGCCTCGCTGCCGCATCGCCGGCAGCGGGGGGCCATGGCCCGGCGGCGCAGCCAGCCGGGCGCACTACGCGGGGCAGGCTGTGCCAGCCCCGCTTCCAACCGCAGGCGGCCCAGCAGGATGCCGAGCTGGGCCGCGGAGCGCCAGTCCCCGGTGTCCCCGGAGACCTCCGCCAATAAGGCCTCAACCTCGCCGGCAAGCAAGGCTCGTCCTGCCATGCACTGAATCAGCAGCTCCGCCTGCTGCATCAACAAACCCCAATCCTCATCCTCGTTCCTATTTACGATAGAGTAATTTGCATACGATCCGTCCAACATTTGAATCTCCTTAAACAAAACACTCCATTGCGATCTGCTTCCTTCAGGCTCATGTAATAAGAACGAACTTAAGTTCTGGTACAAATATTTCTGCCAATCCGATTTCCCCCATTGATCCATGTCTTGGAGGGATCGAAATCTCTCTTGAATGGAAACTGCCCATCCTAGTGGGACCTGTGTTGATAACAGCACCAGTACACCTGAGCCGGCTTTCTCATCCGTCGATCTTTTCACTCCATACCACCATTGAAGATCCACCCGCATATCCAGCGAGAGATAACACTCCCATTTCTCTGATGTTCGAGTGGCATATACGGCAATCCGCATGACATCAACTCCAATATCAAGACATAAAAGCCTGGTAAAAGGCCGAGTGCTGGTACGTTATTAAGAAGCGCGTACTTCAAGATTTCATATCTACAGCTACCAACTCCTATGCTAAGACCATTACATTATGAAATAGATCCTTCTCACGATGCCCTATGTTGAAACCTGTCACCTCCTTCTTTTAGCTGCCTTATTCCCACTTCTCCTAGTCGGGTACACATACCGCTACGAGAAACAGTCAATCACAGGGAACCAAAATCAGAGTTGAATGTAGGAGGTTCAGCGAGGATCAGCCATAGACAAAGTTAGAACAAACACGCTTGGATGTAGAAAAGCCGCTCCTCTTCTCAGAAATGCAAAAACACACCCCTCGCTTACGCTAGGAGTGTGCTTCACGCCTTTAACAATATGAATACGAACCTGGTAACCAAAACAACTTGCAGATGTTTATCCCTGTACATATGGAATTCGAGCAGCCTCCATCGGGTTTCTTAGATCGATCCGTATCACTTCTTCTTCATTCGGATCGGCATCCACTTCCCGTGATGCCGAATCATCGGACCTCCAAGTCCCATATACCAGTTCAATTCCGGACAAATGAGTCAATCTTTGGACAATCTTCAGTGTATCATCGTACGATTGATCATCAAGGACGGTGACACGCACGCGCGTCCCGCTCAGCAGGGCATACCATGAAAGGGCTCTCAAATACCATTCCACCTGCCGCTCATGGTTGGACGTGATCAGCACATAATGCCTGCGCCGCCCCGTGCCTTCACCGGCTCTTCTAAGATGACGGGCATGCACGATATGAATCAGAGCAACAGCAATCCCGTACACCGCGAGTATCCACAGCAATTGGGCAACCATGAGACTCACCTCCTTCTCTTATCAACAATATATGCTGATCAGGAGGGGACGGTGACAGTTAAGAAACCAGGGCCCACACGGAACTTGATGGGAACGGCTCAAATACGGTAATCAGAACATCTAGGGCAGCGCGTTTTCACGGAAGTCAGACATCGCTGAATAAGTTCATTCTCAAGGTTGTTCAGCTTCGGTGGAAACTTTCAAACTCCATATCATAACAAAAAGGAACCGCCCTTGGCAGTTCCCTCCCTATGTAAGACGCGTCCGTGCATTCGGATCGGCGATTACAACGTCACCCAGCCATATTTGATCGAGTTGATAACCGCTTGCGTACGGTCGTCCACTTCCATCTTCTGCAAAATGCTGCTGACGTGGTTTTTTACAGTTTTTTCACTAATGAACAGGTACTCCCCTATCATCTTGTTGCTCTTGCCTTCGGCCATTAGTCTAAGCACTTCTGCTTCGCGCCTTGTCAATGGGTTATTCTCGCCTGCCACGAACTTGACTCCAGCCTCACGCGAGCCGCTTTCAGCCATAGCGCCTGCTTCGTTTACATAAGTCATCCGGCGGAGCTGCTGAATAAGCTTGCCCGTAACTTTCGGATGGATAAATGCATATCCCTCATGTACCGATCGAATCGCATTAATCAGTGACTCGGCTTCCATATCCTTCAGGAGGTAACCGTTTGCTCCCTTACGGAGCGTTTCAAACACATAACTCTCGTCGTCATGAATCGACAGAATGATAACTTTGATCTCAGGAAACATTTCACGTAGTTTCTCAGTTGCTTGAACGCCATTTTCGGTAGGCATGTTGATATCCATCAGCACGATATCCGGCTTCACTTCGTTACAGAACTCAAGTACTTGAATTCCATCGCCGCATTCACCGATTACGTCAATGTCGTCCTCCATATTCAGTATACGCTTCAGACCCTCCCTAAACAGCTGGTGGTCATCCGCTAATAATACTTTTATAATCGTGTTCTCTTTTTCCAAATGTTCCATCCGATTACTCCTTTCTCTTTTCTACGTTCGTCGGGATATGAATCACGATCTTGGTTCCTTGATTCTCCGCTGAATCGATCTCCATTCTCCCTTCGAGCAGCTCAACCCTCTCCCGCATGCCAATTAACCCAAAGTGGTCCTTGCTTTTCTGCTCCAGCAAATCGACATTGAATCCCAGGCCATTGTCCTGTACAACGATCTTGACCAATTGCGCCTGGTACGTGATTTCAACAAGCACATAAGTCGGGTAAGCATGTTTTGCAGCATTCGAAAGTGCTTCCTGCACCAACCGGTAGATGGCAGCCTCCATCGCAGAAGAGAGACGATGCTCTTTTCCCCGTGTCTCGAAGATCGTGCGGATTTTCGATTTCTCTTCATAATCATGCACGTATTTACGCAGTGTGGGGATTAATCCTAGATCATCGAGTGCCATTGGACGCAGATTAAAAATGACTTTTCGCATTTCCTCCAAGCTCGATCGAACCTGGCCCTTCAAATCTACTATTTCGTCCTGCACCATCTTAAATTCCTGCTTTGCGAGCATTCTTTCTACAATTTCCGTCCTAAGAACCAGATTCGCCAGCAATTGTGCAGGTCCATCATGAATCTCTCTGGAGATGCGTTTCCGTTCCTCTTCCTGCGCCAAAATAATTTTGAGACCAATGACCTGTCTGTTTTTCGCAGATTCGATGATTCGGGATACCTGCCCCAGCTCCCCGGACAAGTATTCCAATACCACGCCCATCTGAGATCCGATCGATTCTGCACGCTCCACGGAGCTCTCGACATTACGAACCCGCTTCTGCAGCTCATCTCGTCTTGCCTTCAGATACATTTCCTTCTCCCGGTAGATCATGAGGTCAAGCTGAAGCTGCGTCGCTTTCTCATACGCCTGCTTGATGTCCTCTTCCTTGTACCGGACAAAATCCCGGCTGACCTCGGTCAGCCGGATCCGGGAACGGCGGTAGTTCAGCTCCAGCTGATCTACCTTCTCTAAGGTTTCCGTCGTTTCTTTTAATGTCCGCTGCAGTTCATGATTGAGAGACGCGAGTTCCTGCCGCGACGCCTCCAATATTTCGAACATTTGGTATTTGCTGTCCTCCATCACTTTGATGGCATTTTTTATGACACGGTCGATGGCATCGGCTTGATAATCCACGCACTCTACTCCATTTCTAACGTTTCATATACATATCATACCATATCACGATTCGATCGTAACGGTCTTCGTGTTCTTGTCCCATTTTACTTTAAGGCCTAATTGCTCGGAAACGAGACGAAGAGGGACCAAAGTCCTACCACCTTGAACCATAGGTGCTACAGCCGCCGAACTGCGCTTACCGTTTAGAATGAATTCCTTCTTGCCGACCGTCAGTTCCATGAGCATGCCGCCCCTCAGGACACCCACCCGCTGAGCGGATTGGTTCCAGGTTGCTTGCCCGCCGAACGCGTCGAGCACATGCTTAATCGGAACGTAAGTCGTTCCATTCTTCAAGATTGGTGCCGAATCAATTGCCACTTTCGAACCATTCAGCATAAGCGATTTTTGCCCAATGGTCATGACCGCTTTGCCTGTTGGAAGACCTTCATTCCCGGATAGGGACGGCATCGTAAAGCGGATATCGTCAAAAGATACAGCTCCTGTCAATGCGCGCTCATCCTGGCCTTCTTCCACGTTCACCACATACAACCGCTTCATCTGTGCCGGGAATGCAATGTTATGTCCGCTGAGATCGATGCTCAGTGTTTTCCAGCCGCTCCAATCAATTGCTTTTGCCAAGTCGACGTACACGGTTTTCCCATTATTGTCCTTGAGCTCGGCGCGCAGCCAGTTCAGGCTGTTATCTCCCTCCACATCGATGGTCATGGCCGTTGCCTGTGCAGGGATCACTTTGCCAGTTGCGCCATTCAACTCGGCGTAAGCGTACATTTTTTGCCCTAATCCGCCTGTCATATCATAGGTCAAGTTCAAGACTTTAGATGATGCTTTTGCTCCGCTGCCATTTTTGATCGCTGCAGCCCCGGTAACTGCCGGTACATTGGTCGTGAACTTCACCGGGTAATTCACATTCTCGAAGTTCTCCCATGTGCTCTCGCCCGCTGCCGATAAAATAACGACCGTGCTAAAGCCGTCATAGCGTGCGATGGCATAACCGACTTTCGTATTGCTGTTCACGGAGGATACGGTCAGGCGGCCGTCTTTTACGCTGCCTTTAAATCCGATAAACTCCCATTTCAGCGCACTGCTTGGAACTTCCAAGCTTTGACCATTGCCTGTTACGGCCGTCACCGGCACGGAAACGCTCGTTCCAGCCTGCAGCGGTGCGCTTGATACGCCGGTAGTCAATGCAACAAGATCATCCGCGCCCAGCACTTTGACTTGCATCGTAGCTTTCGTGCTGCCGCTTACTGCCGTCAGTGTTGAGGTACCCGGCTTTGTCGCTTTAATGCTTTGTCCGTTGACCGCTAAATTGCCGTTGCTGGACTTCCAAGTCGGTTTAATCGAACCTGCCTCAATTGGATTATAGTAAGTATCATAGCCCTTCAGTTCATACGTGCCGATCTGGCCGATCAGGAGCGTGTTGCTTCCGCTTACTTTTAAGCCCTTCAAGCTGCCCTGAGGTGCCGTTGAGAACACGCCGAGTGCGTTAACGATGCTGCGCTGCGTGGTGCCGTATTCCGTATTGAAGGTCAGCTGGGTGTTCATCTCGGCAAGTGGACGGTTTACCATCGTTGTCGATCCGCCGCCGTCCAGGTTCATTCCCTTCCATACTCCAACCTTCGTCATGAAATCCTGAAGCTGCTGCAGCGTCATGCCTTTGCTGTTATCGTTGCTCTCTGTGGCAATCAGGTAAGCGTAACGCCCGTCTTTGGAGTAACCTACGGCTGTACGTGCCCTGCTTCCTCCAATCGAATTCACGTTTCGAGAGAATGAAGTGGCCTTGCCGTTATCTACCAGAATCGTATGGCCGCCAATCATCATTTGGAGTGTAGTTGGGTCCAGTTCTTTGCCTGATTTTTTGGACACCAGAGCATAATCGGCTTCCAGCCTCTGTCCAACTGCCAGATTTTGTTTCACGAACTCCGCCGCAGCCCCATGGGTTCGCAAAATGTAGCTTCCCTCCGGTATCGCTGTTTGCAATCCTGCCATTACTGAAATATCGGTGATGACCCCATCCGTTACCATAACCTCCGTTGGCGTTGTCGAGCTGTTCTTAGGACGCTCCATAGCCTTCCATGCGCTGGTGTAGATATAAGCTGAATTCGCATGGCTATACGTTGATCCGGTGCCCTCAGGAGCATAAGATGTTTTGTTCATGCCCGCGAGTGGGAATGAGGCGCCATTCTCAGCTGTAATACTCCCCGAGAATGCAAACTCATCCAGAATTGGCGTTCCATCGTTCGTTACTCCAAAAGCATACATGCCTTTCAGTTCCGACGGGGTTGACATCAACTGACCGTTTGATACTTGAGCACCCATCGGAGCCCCTTCGCTGCCGGTATTAAAAAAGTCACCGTTTATAGCAGCAACCGCTCCGTTCTCCTTAGCCATTCCGCCCGTGCTTTGTCTGGTTGTAAATTGATTTCCTTGGCCTGTCATGACATCCAGTTTCACGTACTTGTTGTTCAAGTCCACCCGAATGACATTAGCCAACGATTTTGCGCCAGTACTGTTGATATACTGATATTTCATTAAAATCGCACCGGAAGTAATGATTTCCTCACCAAGCTTCTTAGCCGATGTTGATGCCGCATAAGCTACCGAGGATGTTGATAGATTCCCTATCACTGGTATTCCGCTGCTCAGCACAGGACCCACCCAGATGACACCTGCCAATGTAATAATCAACCATTTCTTGCCTGCACCAGATGTTGTAGACTTCAGTGTTTTCCCCTGACTAACCATGTAATCGTAACTCTCCCATCTCTCGTTCAACACGGATGCCGAACATATAAAGTCTCTAATTAATAGACTTCATTTTTGCGGAAAAGTTACGAATTTGTTATAAAAAAACACTTTCGCGTATCGTACACCAAGTCTTGTTAAATTTGTAGCGGCATTTTTTAGAAGTCTATGTAAATCAATCCTATGTTACTACTTTTTCTCGAAAAAGTAACTAGTTTGTCATAAATTATATTCCTGATTTTCCAATTATTTAATGAAAATGCTGATAACTACGGTAGGTCATCGCTTTTGTAATTATTTCATTTTTGTCATATTTTCCGGTTCAACTGAGTTGAATCTCTACTCATAATTAGAAAGAGAAGCAGAAATAAGGCATGCACCGATTTTTTCAGAAGAAAAATTAAATCAGCACATGCCTAAATTTTAAATTTGCTACATATCTTAAAATTACCTTAGTTTACGCCAGCTTGTTCTTTCAACGCTTCCGCTTTGTCTACGCGCTCCCAAGGAAGATCGAGATCCGTACGTCCAAAATGTCCGTAAGCAGCGGTTTGTTTGTAGATCGGACGACGAAGATCCAGCATGCGGATGATTCCAGCCGGACGCAGGTCGAAGTTGTTACGCACAAGCTCAACCAGCTTCTCTTCGCTCACTTTACCTGTTCCGTAAGTATCTACACTAATCGACACTGGGTTAGCGACACCAATAGCGTAAGCCAATTGAATTTCGCACTTGTCCGCAAGCCCTGCAGCAACCAGGTTTTTAGCCACGTAGCGAGCCGCGTAAGCAGCGGAACGGTCAACCTTTGTAGGATCCTTACCGGAAAATGCACCGCCGCCATGACGCGCGTAGCCGCCATAAGTGTCCACGATGATTTTGCGGCCTGTCAGACCAGCATCCCCTTGAGGACCACCGATTACGAAACGGCCGGTTGGGTTAATGAAATATTTAGTTTCTGCATCCAGCAATTCAGCCGGTACGACAGGAAGAATAACTTGTTCTTTAATATCCTTCTGGATTTGTTCCAGCATTGCTTCTTCAGCATGTTGAGTCGATACTACGATCGTATCCACGCGAATCGGTGTATTGCCGTCATACTCAACCGTTACCTGGGTTTTACCGTCCGGACGCAGGTATTCCAGCGTACCGTCTTTACGAACCTCGGACAAACGACGAGCGATACGGTGAGACAATGCAATCGGAAGAGGCATCAGTTCTGGCGTCTCATTCGTTGCAAAACCAAACATCAGACCTTGGTCACCAGCACCGATGTTCTCAGTTTCCTTGTCCACTTGGGAAGGATCACGATTCTCCAGTGCAGCGTTTACCCCTTGTGCAATATCGGCAGATTGCTCATTCAGCGATGTCAACACCGCACATGTATTGGAATCAAAACCGTATTTTGCACGGGTATACCCGATTTCCTTCACGGTATTACGTACGATGGATGGAATATCCACGTATTCAGATTTAGTGCTAATTTCACCAATGACCAAGACAAGACCAGTCGCAACGGAAACTTCACAAGCTACGCGTGCGTTCGGATCGTTAGCCAAAAAAGCATCGAGTACCGCATCAGAAATCTGGTCACAGATTTTATCCGGATGTCCTTCAGTTACGGACTCAGATGTAAATAAACGTCGCCCTGTTAAAGACATGAGATCAACCTCCCATATGAATAGTATGTGATATATCAAGAGGTCCTACACAAAAAATGAACCTTTTCCGACAGGAAAAGGTTTGAAATGTACAATCCTCAACATGCATATTAACTTATTTGTTACCAGGTGTCAATCCAGTAAGTAAGCTGTTTTTCAAGGATTTTCTTGGGTTTTTCAATCATTTTAATCAAGAATAAGTTCCACTTGTAACTGAAAAACGACTACAGTCTACCGAAGAGACTTTGTTCAGCGTTTCGAACCAAACGTTTAGTGATCTCTCCACCAACGGATCCGTTCTCACGGGATGTTAGATGTCCCCATCCAGGACGACGGCTGGCAGATCCACCTCCGATGGTTCCTAACTCGGAACCAAATTCCGTATCGGCTCCATTGGAACCGCTACCATATCCTACAGGTAATCCAAACTCTGCTGCAATTTCGTATTTCATTTGCTTCAGCATTTCACGACTCTCAGGTACCACTTGACGGTTACGACTGCTGCGTGCCATGAAAATACACCTCCTGTATTGGTTTTTACAGAAGTATTATTTGTCGATTTCAAGGCACACACACGTATAAAACGTTGTCACAACTGGCAATAATTATAAGAGGAATAAGCCGGACAAAAGTTCTCGCCAAACCACTCGTGGATGAAGCGATATCAGCAGATGTCTAACTCACCTTAGTTGCCGATCATTACTTAATGGTGTAACCGCCGCGCACCATGACAATCAAATTGCTTGTCTGTCCTTCTTTCACCTGAATACCCCGACCTTCACGCGGGAAGGAAAGCAGATGGTTCTTAGGCGCCGTTTCTCCATTTAACAGGTCTTTACCGTCCGTTAGGTCCGCAACGCCGCTAGCGACTTCTGTGTAGATCACAGCATTACCTGAACGTACGATGAACTCCGTTCCTGCGTCGGCAATCAGAATCTTGCCTGGCTTCAGTGCAACATTCTTAACTTCGTCGGCACCTTGGGATGGCTCCGTTGGATTTGTAGGAGTTGTTGGGTTCGTAGACCCTCCACCATCACCATTCAGCGCTTGCTGAATTTGTTGGTCCACGTAGCTCTTCGTGACGACCGGGTCATCAGTGGTGCCTGGGGTGGTGCCAGCACCAGTGGCGGTATTGCTGAAAACGGCACCAATATAAATGCCAGCTCCTACAGTGAGTGCGGCCATCGATACTTTCATATAAGCTTTCATGTGGATCTTCGTTCCTCCTTCAAGAATTTGTTTTGCTTCCTAGAAATAAAAAACCAGAGAACCGAAGTTCTCTGGTTTTAGTGAATCCATAACTTAATCGTTATTATTTAGCGATTGTTACAGATACATCAACATTGCTGGATCCGAATTGTACAGTAGCTTTGAATTGATCACCGACAACATTTTCACCATCGCCCAGTACAACTACGATAGCTTTTTTGTCAGCACTCAATTGAGCGTTGTCATAAGTTTTAGTTCCAACTGTAACCTTACCAACAATGGAATCTACAGCTTTGCTTAGATTTACTGTCAGTGTACCTGCTGCTGCATCTACACCCTTAGCAAACGTCAATGTATCATCAACCACTTTAGTAGAACCCTCTACATCTTTACTACGAAGTGCAGTAAACTCATTAGCTTGAGTATTATTAATGCGTTCTACCAAAGCGTCCACTGTAACATCAGTTCCAACACTATAAGTTCCAGTAGCGGAATTATAAGTAATTGATGTAACAGAAGCAGCATTAGGATCAACATCTACTGTAATCGTATCTGTTTTCACGCCTGCCTCAGCAGCAGTCAATGTGAACTGTTTACCAACAGCAACAGCTTTAACTCCAACAACTGCATCAGTTACTTTTGTAGAACTTACAGTAGGGTTAGTTACACTGGAAGAAGGAGCATTAACAGTGTATACGCTGGAATCAACAGCTTTAGCAGTTGTTCCTGCAGCAACGATGTATCTAGCATCTTTCACCTGAACAGATACTGGTTTCGTCTTAACAGACTCTTTGTTAATTTTCACCAAGATCTCATTGTTGTTTTGGATTGTTGCAGTGTAATCAACAATCGCTGTCAAAGCTGGTGTATTAGTTTCAGACAGATCCTTAACAACCAGATCGTTAGCAATAAGAGCTCTAACATTTGCATCAAGAGCATCGATGTTGGACGAGAACTCAATTACAAACTCATTATCAGCAGTTCTTGCCGAATCCACTTTAGTAACACGAGGCGCTACAGCGTTGTTAACTGGCATCGAAGCATTGGAAGACAGATTCAACTTGTTGTTGGAATATGTCTCAATGGAGTTGTTAGCGAACAATGTAATTGTTCCACCAGTTACTTCGTCAGTGGTTTTCAGTGTTACTTTGTTCTCATCAATGGAAACACTTGATGGATAAGTGCCATTGATTAAGAAATCACCGATGTTTGCAGTTGCGATTACTTGGTTGAAAGTCAATTCAAATGTCTTAGCATCTTTTTGTACAGCTGCAGTCCATTTCAGTTGGTTAGTTGCAGCATCTTTCAAGACGGAAGAATCCAAGGATACAACTTGACCAGTTTTGGATTTCAAACCAGTTGTAGTTACACCTTTAACGGAGCCACTTGGTCCGAAAGTCACTTTAGTTCCATCGATGTATTCTGGGAACTGAAGCACTACAGATTTACCACCGTTAACCGCGTTCACAGTAACTTCGTTTGGAATAGCGATATTTTGTGCGTTAGCACCATTTTTCTGGAAGTTAATGTAGTAGTTGCCTTTAACATTAACTGTAGCCAGATCCATTTCTCTACCGAAGTTCAGTGTAAGTTTACGAGTAGCTTCATTATAGTCTGTAGAAGAAATAGTTGGATTCGCAGTATCATTCGCTACGAAAGTACCATTGTATTCTACCAATGTATTTTTCAACGCAGTCGTATCTTGAACATCAGCCACTTTAAGGCTATAAGTTCCAGATGCAAGTGTATTGAAGAAAGTAACATAGAAAATCTTGCTAGAAGCATCAGCTGCTACAACATTGCTAACTGGGATGACATCGTTACCTTTTTTAACAGTGAAGTATTTTTTATCAGCTGCATTAACTGCTTTGTCGAAACGAACAGTCAACGTGTTAGTGCGATCGCCGAAAGTAGTTTCAACCACTTGAGGACGAACCAAGTCTACGCTTGCTGTTACTTTGTGTTCTTTCACAGCATTAACGTTACCGGAATAGTCTTTAACATCAATATGCAGAGTCGTCTCATATCCTGGAAGACGGTTGCCGTTCGCGTTGAAGTCTACTTCGTAAACATTAGCAGCGATTTGCGTTGCTTTACCAGTTTTCTTGGTAGTGCCAGACAACCAGTAGAAGCTTTCAGTTGTTACAGAATCCGGATCGATCTCTTCGTCAAAAGTAACAGTTACTTTCTCCAAAGTAGCGGAAATTTCAGTAACTTTAGGACCTTCACTATCTACAGCAACAGTGAATTCTTTAGTGTCAGCCAAAGATTTCAGACCAGCATAGTCTTCAATCAGGGAAGTAGTCAGCTTGTGAGCTCCAACTGCGATTGAACCTGTGTAGTCACGCAGAATCACTTCTCTTTGGTTAGCACCTTGTGTAACGGAACCAACAAATGCTTTGTCATCCAATTGGAAGTTACTGCTTGTCGGAGCTACAACCGGCTCAGAGAAAGTCACTTTAATAACTTTTGTACCCAGAGCTTTAACTTCAGTTACTGTTGGCAATGTGTTGTCAGTAACAGTGAAGGAAACTTCACCTTGTGGCAATACAGAACCAGTATTGTTCTTCACGTTCTTAACAACAACTTTGTAAGTAGTACCTTGAGCAAATTTGCTGGATTCGTTCAACAACAAACGAGCTGTTTTACCATCTTCCAACAAAGTGATGGATTTGATCCCTTTAGAGTTAGAATCAATGCTGTAGTTGTTTTTGTCAGTTGCAGTAGCTTTGTCTACTTTACCGTCAAATACTACATCAACCTCTTTCAGGTTGCTTGCGCTTGCGGATTCCACTTTAGTAGCAGATGTTACTACCCAAGTTACACTTTCAGTGTACTCGTAGTTGTTATGTGTGAATTTCACTTCAGTTGCAGTGTTAGCTTTCAGAGGAGTTTCCAGTTCAACTTTCACACTTTCGTTGTTAGCAAGTTTGAAAGTTACAACTTTACCACTCTCAGTTACGTCATAAGAAACCACTTTTGGTTTTTGTTGCGACAGGTAGATTGTGTAAGCAACTTCAACCAGTTGGGAACGGGAAGCGTTAGCTTTAGGGTTAGCTTTAGCGTCTACCAGACCAGCGTTGATTGCTGCTTGAACATAACCTTTAGCCCAGTCAGAAGCGTTGTTGTTCGTTTCTGTTGGAATTTCAAGTTTTTGAGCAGTAACGAGAACCTTCGCCATTTCTTGAACGGTGATTTTACCGTTGAAGTCGAAGATCATTTTCGTTGTGTTTTTACCTTCCATCAGACCAGCAGCATAAACTGCTTCTACATAAGGAGCTGGCCATTTGTCAGCTTTGTAGTTTTTGTCTTTGAAAGACGCTTTGCCTTGGATTGGCTCAAGACCCATGATGCCTACCAAAACTTTCGCGAACTCAGCGCGAGTCATTTCTTTGTCAAGACCAGCAGTTCCATCTGGATAGCCAGTGAAGATACCTTTTTCTTTCAGTACATCAAATTTCTGTTGTGTGTTAAGCGCATCGTCACCGAATGCAACAGAAGCAAACATGGAGAATGCCATTGCTGTAGACAGTGCTACGGATAAAATTTTCTTCATAACCTTTTTTTCTCCTCCTTGAATCATCACTTGATTGTTTTCTTTAATTTGGTAGCTCTTATCACTCATTGTCCTGCACCTCCTTTCCCGAGTTGAGCATAAATCATAAATGATGTCTGTGACGATATCACAGAATCTTGTTAACGAGAGAACACTACAAACTAGAATAGATTCCTAATCCTACCTAGGTATTATACAACGAGTCCCATACTCCGTAAAGAACATTTTTCTAATTAATAGACAATCTTCTTGCATCGGATAATCTTGGGTTCCTCATTGGGTTCTACATTATAAACGTTTGATTTCTCGAAAAGTTGCGGTTGTTGCAAAGTTTTTTTAAAAATATTTTCGAAATCATTTTCAATTCACATAACATTGGATTCATTACATATTGCGACAACAAAAAAAGACGCCCTATGGGCGCCCTTTGTAGAATCCTAGCGAATCTTCATAGCAAGCTGGATAATGCGTGCTCGCATCTCCGGATTGCTGTGCAGTGTTTCGTACATCAGATCAATTTCCGCTTTATTCGTACGATATGTTTTGTCATGTTTTATTGTTGTATGAGACCACTGGATCAAGGCATTCTCTGCCGCTGTCATTTCGTTAAATGAATCATGAAAGCCTGTCTCAACAACGAGTCCCTCCATGACTTCCTGAGTTATCTCATCATGAGCGGCGCGAGCCAGCTCAATCTTCTTCTCCATCACTTTGGCTTTTTCCTCGAACTTGGTCTTCGCCTTCATGTAGTCGAGCTGCGCTTTTGATAATATCGGCTTCATAAATTCATCTTCACCCTCTAAAAATAGTATGTGCTTCCGCTATTGTAGCGTATTCTACATGAAATTACAAAACATTAGATATTGGTAAACGGTTTCTTGGACCATAATACCATCCTTAAGATCTTGTTAATTATGTTATATATAACCTTATCCATCATAATTTACACATGAGAAAACGAGAGCAATACCATTAGAAATTCAGGCATCTGCTCTCGTTCCTTTTGTCGTACTCTTTCTTCTTATCTATATAGCCTACAGCATTTTAAGTTTGCCCATCATGCGTTTCACGATCGTCGCCGTATCTGCACGATTCAGCACGGCATCCGGATTGAAGTTATACGTTGGTTTCTTCTCGCCTTCTTTCAAGCTATTCGCAACACCAGTGATGATACCGGCCTTACTTACAGCAAGAATGGCTGGGTAAGAATAATTCGATTTGATTTTGCCTACATCTTCGAACTGCTTCTGAAGCGCTGCTTTATCTTTTTCGATTTCGCCCATCTTCAGGTTCAGTGCGCGTGCAATCATGTTGGCCGCTTCTTCGCGAGTCAGTTCCATATTAGGAGCAAAGCTTCGAGGCGCTATGCCGCGAATGATCCCTTTTCTGGCCGCTGTCTCAATGTAACGGTAATCCCACTGCATGCTGTTGACTACACTTTCTTGATAGATGTCATCAAACGTCAGCTTGTTCTTATCGGTATCATAATCCAACGGAATATCGAGCAGCTTCACTATAATAGTAGCTAATTCACCGCGAGTCATTGGATCATACACGCCGAATGCATCCGTCTTGGATGCCTTCATATATCCTCTTGCCAGCATCAATTCAATATCGTTGCGGGCTGTCTTATGCGAAATCGCATCGGAGTAGCTATAACGCAAGGATTTAACTGCGTAATACCCAAATCCCTTAAATGGTGCCGTAACAGTTTTCTTCTTGGCGTCTACTTTCCCGCCGATGTTGATCCACGTTCCTTGGGAAGGGTTATACCACCAAATACCCAGGTTGCTGGAAGCCGAGTTCACCAGTGCGGAATCATATTTCAAGGTTATCGTACCTTTTTGGGACAATTCCATCCAGTTCTGCGGAATCAAGCGTTGATGAAATTCGTTTCCTTTTGCGTAAGGATGAGCTGCTGCCTTTACGTTAAAGTCCTCAATGTTGCTGCTGTATGCATTAAGCGAACCCGCATCCAGCCAGTAAAGAGGTGATGAATAGCCGTAATGGGCTGCCGGAGTGAAACGGAACGCATTGTTGTTATCCCCTGGAATGAGGGACAAACGTCCATCCATTTCTACACCGTTCTCGATTTCACCAATCCGATTGTAAGCCTTAACGGTCCGCCCATCGATCTGGTTGGCAATACCAAACAGGATGTCATGCTCACCAAGCAGATTGATCGTAGGCACTTCTGCATTCGGACTTGATTTAGCCTGTTGAAGCACCGTGCCTTTCGGCAAGGACAGGGACAAATCACCCTTAAATACTTTAACCTTACCTGACTTCGAAATATTCGTTTTAAACTGAGAGCCTTCGGTTGCATCATCCGTGTACGTTACAACGAATTGCCCGCTTGTCTTTTTGGTGCCTTGTTCGATCGTGAACTTGATGGTGTTTTTGCCATTTTTCAGGTTCTTAACTTCAAGACGGAAAATGTCGCTGATCTCGGATTTCACCATTGGCGTTTTGCCAATCAGAATGGAGTCAGCGCCTTCAGCCTTGATGCTTACCTCTACAAAGTTCTGTTTCAAAACACCTTCATTAGGAAGCCTAGGAGAAAGGACTTCGTAAGGCGCACGCTCACGCGTAATCTCAATGGTATCCGTTGTGGTAACCGACTGATAACGCGAACCGATGCTGATTGCCTGCAATCCTACCTCAGGAAGTGCCAGCTCTTTAAACACAACGCGGGCCGAGCTGGAGTTGGCTCCATTGACAATGGAATAGTACAGGCTGTGATCCGCTTGATTAATGGCATCCAATTGCGTCTTCAGTGCACCGCCAGAGAGCGTCCAAGTTCCTGTGTTGTCTTTGGTAAAGACTGCAAAGATGGATGGCGTAGGATGACTAAGGTTCACTGTAATCTCATCCGTGTATTCCACCTCAAAGCGAAGACCCAGAGCCCTTTCATATGTGTTATATGCGTTCTCGGCCGTTTCTCTGAACAATCCATCCGGATCGGATTCCGTGGCGGAACCAACCGGGAATGGAATCATGTTCTTGATAACCGAACGGGTATCGCTAAAATAGAGCAGAGTCAGCTTCGTCGAGATTTTCCCGCTCTTGTCAGCGACCACCAACGTATTCGGACCTGGAATCAGCTGCAGGAATGCAACATCAGAAAAGCTAAACTCGCCATTGCCGTTAACAGACAAATCACGAGTGTTACCATTCAAGGAAATCGTAAGTCCTGATGTTCCCGTGTAGTTCACAATCCGACCCGTTACTTGATTGAAATCTGTACTATTCTTAAACACCTGATTGTTATACAAATGATAAATATCAATATAAGTGGAGGACAGGAACGTTACCGGGATCACCTTCGTGTCGGAGACGCCCGATGCATTGCTGACCTTGATGATCAGATTTTGTTGTCCTGAAGGCAAATTCGTGATTTTGAAAACCGTGTTACCATTATAGGTAAGTTTCTGGGCAATCGTGCCGCCGCCCTTGCTCGATTCAATCTCAACATCACCTGCGTTCACTTGTTCCACCATTAAGTAGATCGGCAATTCGTTCAGGACCGTATCGTTACCGCTTGGAAAAATGGACTGGGAGGTAGCTGATACCGTTCCGCCGCTCTCTGTTACACCGTATAGTTGATACACCTGCTTGATTGTAGGTGCATTGACATCACGATAAGTAAACGGATTCTTCACATCGAAACCAGTGGTAGTGTCCTTTGTATAAACAAAATACTCGCCGCTCTGTGTGATGCTAACTGAGCCAGTGGTTGTAAAAGGATACATCAAGCTGTTACCCAGGATGCTTGCTGCGCCTACGGTTGCCTGTGAGCTCATGATTGGCACCGTGGATCCTGTCGGAAATACAGATACTTCAAGAGTTGGCGGCACCGCTGGCGTACCAGCCGGAGGAGCATCCATGATAACATAACCGGAGACGACGCCGTTCACATTACCAGTTACAACGGTCTGCCCATCGATCTTGGTGTTACCGATCTGCAGTTGATTGACCGTCAAGGAGCCTGTCGGATGATATACGACTTGTCTATTAATGGTCTGGGTTTTCGATTCCGAGTTAACGACGATCACCAGATCGTTGACACCCTTTTGCAACTGGATCCCTGCGGAGTAAAACGTATCGCCACCGCCCGGATACATGGCCATGCCGTTAACCGTCACGCCTTTGGAGCCATTGGTCGCTTTTACCGAGATACTAACCGTCTGCGTGGTAACGACAACCGGCTTGGAAGCATTCTCTTCCAGCACACGTCCATCACTGAGCGCTACTTCATAAACAGCCGGTACATCGGAGAACTTGACATAAGCTGTGGCACTCATCTGCTGACCTTGCGTGCTCATACCCGACACGATGATTTTGTTCACGCCCTGATTCAATTGGACATTCAGGAACTGGAATGTGTTTGCTGCTTCGTCCAGAATGGGCTTGACACCTGTTCCGCCCGTGGTTGTGTCATCGAAGCGTTTAATCTCATATGAGATGGTATTCGGGTTAATGCCATTGTAGGTACCCGAAACCGTAATGGAATTCCGGTTCTCCGGTGTGGGGGAATTCGGATCCGTACTTAGATTGGAAAAGTGAAAATACAAGGCTCCATTTGCAGCAGAAGCCGGTAATGCCGGAATTAGGGAAAAGAACATAGCAATGGCCAATAACAGGCTTGCTATTGTACGGAAATTTTTCTTCAACGGTTGTGCCTCCTTGATCATTCGGACGTTGGCGTCCGTTTTGGGTGTTACATCGTTCACTGGGTCCCCTCGCTTTCACTGACAGATTGATTCTAGCGCATAGTTCATATATCGGAACCGAGTGTCCTATTATTTAGAAAAAATCACAAAAAAGCCTCACCCTTTTTGGGTGAGGCTGGCATGTCCGATCCGGACACATCATGAAAAAGAATAAGTTCTACTTCGTGCGGCTTTCGGGATTTGCCTTCATTCGCATACGATTGATGAGACCCAGAATCGGCCGCTTGGTCTTGCCGACCAGTCCGATAATTTCCGCTCCGATCTGCATGAAACACATCATGACGCAGATCACGACGAAGGTGACCCAGTTGGCTTCATACATGGCAGCCGAAGATTGAATGACAGCCAGTACGCCGAAAAACGCGGCAATCACATAAATGATCAACACCGTCTGACGGTGACTGAATCCAAGCTCGCGCAGACAGTGATGCAGATGTCCCTTGTCCGGTGCGAAGATCGGTTTCTTCTGTATTTTACGACGGATGATAGCGAAAAATGTATCAGACAACGGAACACCGATAATAATCAGCGGCGTAATGAAGGATACAATCGCAATCTGCTTAAATCCAAGCAAGGACAGCATGGCCAAACAGAATCCAAGGAATAACGAGCCCGTATCCCCCATGAAAATCTTGGCCGGATGGAAGTTGAAGAACAGGAACCCGATAATGCTGCCGAGCAGCAGCAGACAGAGCAAGGCAACGGTGGTGTTGCCCATCAAGACGGCCATGACCAGAATCGTGCCGATTGCAATGCCCGAAACACCGGCTGCAAGTCCATCCAGTCCGTCAATGAGATTAATCGCGTTGGTTACGCCGACAATCCAGAAGATCGTCAGCGGAATCGATACCCAGCTCTCCAGCATGGAGTACCGGTCCTGAAACGGTATATTTACAAAGTCCACGGTAATATTAAATCCGAATACAACTACGCAAGCAGCTGCAATTTGAGCCAGAAACTTCACTTTGGCCGAAAGTTCAAATCGATCATCCAAGGCTCCGATCAATACGATCATGGAACCGCCGATCAGAAATGCCTTCATAAAGTTGGCATCGCGAGGCGACAGGCTATCCGGAAGAAAAGGAAGAACTGCAATCAGTCCAAGTATAAAAGCCAGATAGATGCCGAGTCCCCCGAGTCGGGGCATGATCCGGGTATGAACCTTGCGGGCATTAGGAACGTCAACGGCACCAATCTTAACCGCAAACTTCTTCACAAGCGGCGTTAAGAGCAGGGCGAGCGTCAGCGATACGATAAACCCGATGATGTATATCATTAACATGTAATCATTCGACCCCCAATATTATCTACCGGTTGAATTATACTCCCTTCGGGTCCAAAAACCAATACCAATTTCCGGTGAAATCCCGGATTTCCCCCACAGAAATGAGCCATTTAGCTCGATTTCGTTACGTTTTCTTTCTCGCGCAGCACTTTCACTACGAATTTCGGCAGCGCAAGCATTCTTTTGTAACGGGTGGGCTCCTTCAGAAGGCGGTAAAACCATTCGAGACGCAGCTTTTGGAATACTTTCGGCGCCCGCTTCAGTTTGCCGGAGATAATATCGAAAGATCCCCCGACTCCCATAACAACCGGAACTTGAAGCGCTTGTTTATGCTGGGCAATCCAAGGCTCTTGGTTGTCCGCACCACGGGCGACAAACAAAATATCCGGTGAAGCTGCCCGAATCTGCTCAATGACGGCAGCATCTTCGTCAGGTCCAAAAAAACCGTCCCGGTAGCCGCATATAATCGCAGCCGGATATTGCATTTGTAACCTTTCGGCAGCTTCCTGAATCACCTCGGCAGTGGTTCCCAGCAGAAAGAACTTCCATCTGTAGGTTTCCCCGACCTTCAACAATTCATGTAACAGTTCAAAGCCGGTGACGCGCCCCTCCAGCGGTTCGCCGCCCACACTGGCAGCCCAGACGATCCCCGTCCCATCCGGAACGATGATCTCAGCACTTTGCATCATCTGTTTATATTCCGGTTGGTTGACGGCCGTCATCACCATGATCGGATTCGCCGTTATAACATGGTGGGGCTGCCTTGACTGAACAGCCTCTGTCAGGAATTTCACCGTATCTTGCATACTAAGCTTGGAAAAGGGAATCTCGAACACCGATACGGTAGGAAATGGATAGGTCTGTTTCATGTTTATCATCCTCTATGGCGTAAATATTGGGCAATGTGGCGTGCAGGCAGCGCAGCCTCTTGTTTCAATACGGTAATCTGCTCGCCGTGCTCCGCTTTCCATGCCGCTGCATCGTCTAACAGCTTCAGCATCTGATCCTTTAACGCATCTGCGTCAAGTGATTCACTGCTTCCCGCAGGTTCGCTGCCCAGCCGCTTCAAAAAGTGATTGATTTTCGGATCATAGGAAATTCCGAGCAACGGCACACGCTGATTAGCGGCATAGATCAGGCTATGCAGACGCATGCCCAATACCATATCACAACGGCTGACCTCACGCAGCATGTCCTGCGGCTGCTTCTCATCACGATAGAAACTGATAATCGAACCATTCTTGGAAATATCGCCAATACCGCTAGCAATAAACTGCGAAGCCTCAAGATCATCCGGCTGATGAAAAGGGAGAAAGCGAAGATGTACCGGACGCTGTGCGGCTAATGCCTTTAAACCTTCCGCAACAGCCTTCAGCTCTTTGCGTTCCGGATGCCAATATCGAACCGAAATACCGATAACCGGCAGAGATCTTCCCCCTTCCGTTTCGCAATTTGATAATGGGGATTGCACTAAAGGTTCATCGAATGATTCAAGATGTTCTTCAATAGAAGAAACTGATGCGACATCGTTCTCTTCTAAACCCGATCCCGGGTTGAAATCACGCTGAACATCCTCGCCCTCCGGCAGCGGCAAGCCCATCACCGGATCGGGTACGACGTGTATGGATTCCCCCGGTATTCCCATCGACTGAAGCAGTTCACCTGACTGAATGTCACGCACCGAGATGTAGGTGCATTTTCGGAAGATCGAGCGAATCATCGGATAAAACAGCTTACGGTTGACCGGACCGACGCCCTGCGCATAAATAAACGTCGGTTTACCAAGCCACTGCGCGATCTTGAGGACGCCCAGGTAATACGGGATTGTCTTCGGACTGGTGGCATCCTGCAGCAAGCTTCCTCCACCGCTGATCAAACCGTCGCTGTCCTTGATTGCCTGTCGAACTTCTCCCAGCTTCATCCGGTGTACGGACTTTACCCCATAGGCAGCCGAAGTCCAATCCGGGTCAATGGAAAGTACAACGGGATTGATCACAATCCCCGTTGCCTTACCCTCCTGTTCCAGAGCGGTCAAGATGGATTTGAGGACCGCTTCGTCACCGCTATTTTTGAATCCGTAGTATCCGGAGATGACTATTGTCTTAGAAGTGGAGACCATCGTTTCCAGATCCTTTCTGCCACTTGCCATACCCATATCGCGATCAATCCGATAATCAAGCCGAGTCCAAGACCCAGTACAACGCGAATGGCCGAAATATAGAGCGGCGTGTGAATATGCGTGAATGTTCCGACCATCGACAGCTGCCCCATTACACCGATAATGAGCAGATAAACGGCGTGACGGTATTTAAATGAAAGGAACACGCCGAGTACCATCATTGGATGGGCAAGCAAGAACTCCTTATTACGCGGACGTACGCCAAACGTGTTTTCCAGGAATGTACGGAATGCCATTTCGATCGAGGACACAGAGCCTGCATTACCTGTACGAGTGAGATAGTACCAACCGACAATAGCCACAATACCGGCTGCGATGACCCATGTCAGGGAGATCGGTGCTTTAAGCAATTTCAGGATTGAGCTATAAGTGGATCCACCCCGGTACAGAACCACATAGATTGCAATGAGTCCTATCGGCGCTGCAGCCAGCAAGCTCACGCCGCGGAACTGATCCAGAACGAGCATATAGGTCACATTATTCAATAACGCAACAACGATCGGTACGGCTGCAAGCGACAAGATCGTAGTCTTTATCAATAGTACGATCGAATGGGTCACTCTTCTGCCAGGACTCATGTCCGGTATGCTCTGCTGCGTTTCATTGACTTTGCGAATCGCCAGAATGACGGCAACCGTTGGAGCACTGATCGCCGCAAATAAAGCCAAGGCCTGTTCAAGCAAGGTCGGCTTCAGAACATACAATCCCGCACTGCCCAAAAGCCCGATCAGGAATGCGGCAATCGTAAGGAACGGAATGTAATAGGAAATCATGAGCGTGATCAGAGCTAGGGCTCCCACGACAGCCCCAAGCTTGAAGTAACGCTGCAAGGAAGAGTCGGTTACCTTAAACGGCTCTGCAGGACCCATGGTGAAGCCATTGTCTTCGATCTGCTTAATGGCCTGACCCGTGCCTGTCAAACTGTCAATCAAATTATCCAGCGGGTGAGTAACGGATGCTTTGGTCATATCCCGGCTCGGCTCCGCGTTTAAATAGAACATTCGAATGTTACGGTCTTTGGAAGCCAGAGCAAAACGGTCTCCAATAACCTCAGGCTCCAGATTAGCATCCCGCTCGCTTAAGGAATAAATACGGGTTACATTGTAATCTGTTAAATAAGCAAGCTTCGTAAATCCTTTTTGCGGACGCTTGATATTCTCAATCGCCACGAGGCCGATGCCGTGTTGGTTCAAAAGCTCGCCAAAGGAATCCAAGCTTTTCATGTCTGCATCATCATTGAAGCCTCTTGCGGAATCACCTTCAAACAAAATTCGTTTTACGCCGTTGTCCGCGAAGTATGCCATCAGCTTCTCCATATAGGCCTGGTCGTACGGAAGACTGTCCGACAGACGCGGCACAATGTTAAAGCCCTTCTCTCGGAGCATACCAATGGTAATCGGGTCTGGAGACAGCGGTTTAATCACTGCATTGGAACGCGGAGTTTCCAGCACCAACCCATCCACTCCACGATCGAACTGCCAGGATCTTACCGGAATACCTAATCTCGTGTAGGTTTCTTCGATAATGGGTTTAATTAAAGTCGCGCTTTCCTCGTTCAGGAATGAAACATACGTAAAATTCTCGTTCGGGGAGACCGTCGTACCTGTCAGATCAGCGACCTGCTGCCCGTCGTATACCGATATTCGCCGCGATTTCACCAGCTCGTCCAGCGTGCTTTCATAAAGCGCCATACTGATTACGCCAGCCTCTTTCAGGCGATCCAGCTGCTCAGATAAAAAATCCTGCGGCTTGGATTGATACGCCGCGACATCCAACAAATCCCGATAATCAAACACCAGCTCTACATTCTTTGATGTTGATTCTGTTTGCAGTCGGTCATAACCTACCGGCAGGGCCGCTGCAACGCCAAGAACAACCAGAATCCACAGCCACTTGCGGGCTGCTGTGTTCCAGCGCTTCCAATTCTGAACCACGAAAGTACCTCCTCATCGAACCTATGGAAGTTTACCATGGAGGGCAACAGCTCTGTGGAGCCTTGCAGCAACCATCGTAAACTCCCTTCGTTCTCTTCTCTCATCCAATGTATCTATGTTTAAGCGTCTACCCGGGCCATGACTTGCTCCGAGAGCGATTGAATTTTGCGATTCGCATCGGCGAGGGATTCGCCGCGCACAGCAAAATAAACTTTGATCTTCGGTTCGGTACCGGAAGGTCTCAGGCAGAACCAAGATCCGTCTTCAAGCAGATACTTTAATACATTTTCCTTCGGCAGCCCGTCCAGGCCTTCAGCATAATCAAGCACCTGCTTAACCGGCACGCCTCCGACTTCTCCGGGGGGATTATCGCGCCAATCGGACATTTTCGCTTGAATCTGGGCGACTCCATCCTTACCCTTGAGCGTCCGGGATTCCAGTGTCTCGAGGAAATAACCGAACTGCTCATACAGCTCCTGCAGCACATCGTACAGCGTCTTGCCTTGTCCTTTATAATAAGCGGCTGCTTCGCATATGAGCATCGAAGCCAATACGGCATCCTTGTCGCGGGCATAATTGCCAGCCAAATAGCCGTAACTCTCCTCATAACCAAACAGATACGTATGGCTGCCGGACTCCTCGAACTGGGTCATTTTCTCACCAATGTATTTGAAGCCAGTCAATGTATTCAAGACGGTGGCACCATAATGCTCGGCAATCGCCGCCCCCATCTCACTCGTTACGATCGTCTTGATAACCGCACCATTATTAGGCAGCTTACCCGCTTCCTTCAATTGACCCAGTAAATAGTGGATCATAATCGCGCCGGATTGATTGCCTGTCAGGACGACGTATTCGCCCTGGCTATTCTTCACGACAGCTCCCATACGATCCGCATCGGGATCCGTCCCGATCAAAATGTCAGCTCCCACTTTCTCGCCAAGCTTCATCGCGAGTGTAAAAGCTTCCCGCTCCTCCGGATTTGGAGATTTGACAGTGGAGAAGTTTCCATCCGGCTTGGCTTGCTCCGGAACGACATGAATATGCTTAAAGCCGATGCTCTTAAGCACGCGCTCTACGGGTGCTTGCCCTGTGCCATGTAACGGCGTGAATACAATATGGATATCCTCGCCCAGCTTGGATTCGATAAGATCCCGGTTCACGCTGACACTCGCCACCGTATCCGCAAAAGCCTGGTCCTCCGCTTCGCCCAGCCAAACCAGCAGGCCTTGAGCCTCTGCATCCGCTTGAGACAGCCTCTTGACCGCGGAGAAGGAATCCACCTCCTGTATCCGGGCAATCACGTTCTCTGCTTCGTCCGGTACCAGCTGGCCGCCTTCACGGTTGTACACCTTATAACCGTTGTATTCCGGCGGATTATGGCTTGCCGTGATAACGATTCCTCCGGTAGCACCCAAGTGACGCACGCTGAATGACAATTGCGGCGTTGATCGCAAGGAAGGATACAGTTTCGCTACAATCCCGTTTCCGGCCAAAACCAAAGCAGCCTCTAACGCAAATTCCGGCGAGAAATGCCGGGAATCATGGGCAATGACAACGGAAGGCTTGCCCTCCGCGGTGCCGTGAGCCTCCAGAATATATTGTGCAAAGCCTTGGGTTGCGCGGCCTACCGTATATTTATTAATCCGGTTGCTGCCTGCACCGATAACACCGCGCAGACCGCCCGTGCCAAATTCCAGATCACGATAAAACCGTTCCTCCAGCTCTTTGGTGTCGTGCTCGAGTGAACGCAGTTCCTGTTTCGTCTCCTCATCTACATAAGGGTCATTCAACCAACGTTGTACCGTATCGATTGTTCTCTGACTCATCTCTGACATGAAAAAAAGTCTCCCTTCCTCATCCAAACAAGAATAGTCTGAAAATTATTCCTTATCCGCGAGAGCAAACATAATTTCTCCCTCGGCAACTACACGTCCATCCACTGTAGCGGTTGCTTTCCCTTTGCCGATCATGCCCTTCAAACGAATGATCTCGACTTCCAGCCGCAGCGTATCACCCGGTACCACTTGCCCACGGAAACGGAAACCGTCAATGCCCGCCAAAAAGCCAAGCTTTCCCCGGTTGCTCTCTACATTAAGAATCGCGACAGCACCGACCTGCGCCAAGGCTTCTACGATCAGGACTCCCGGCATAACAGCATATTCAGGGAAATGTCCGACAAAGAAAGGCTCATTGATCGTCACGTTCTTGATGCCGACCGCTCGTTTGCCGTCCTCAATCTCCACAATTTTATCGACCAGCAAAAACGGGGGGCGATGGGGAATAATTTCTTGAATCTGTTTGATGTTCAACATAGTATTAAAATCCTCCTTATGTACGTACCCGCCAAGCACAGCGTTTGAAAAGGGTTGTTCGTTCCATTTGCTGCCGCTGTGCCGCTTTCTCAAGCCGCGGGAGGTATTATTACGGCTGTATCATGCTTTCTCTTGAGGTTTTCTTAACGAATTTCAGATCATGTGCATAAAAAGAAGGATCTGCGGAAAAAATGATGGATATCCTTCACCGCTGCAGAAGTGAAGGTTTTAGATAAGGGGCTTTCTCCCATCGGACACTTGTGTACGAGGAGAGGGCCCTTTTACAAGTTTTTGGGGGTCCCCGCAAAGTATTTGGAATAAGCATCGCAGCAAAGGCTCCACTTTGTGGGGTTATTTTATATACATCCGTCCATTGTCATGAAATGACAAAGTTAATACGCAAGTCCCATCCCATTATACCGTTTAACCCCAAAAAAAGAAAACTCCCTTACAGGGAGTTTGGCATCTTATCTCAAGACATTGTGTTCACCTTGACCTCTCGTCACGGTGCGAAAATCAAATCAAAAACATGCTTCCATGTGCCCCATTCAAACACTTCACTGAGCTCCTGATCGCCGAGCACAACATATCCGAAGACCATGCCTCCGAATAATGCCAATACGAGCAATACAGGAATCATGATGCGGACAGCGATTTTCCATCCGGATGTCTTGGATCGTTTTTTGGCGTTTGATTCACTCATGATGCCCACCTACCCTCGCATTGTGTTGGCAAGGTTCATCATGGTATCGCTTGAACTAAGCGCACGCGCCGTCAGCTGGTAGGCCCGCTGAACTTCCATCATTTTGGTCATTTCATCGGTCAAATTGACATTCGATTGTTCAATAAAACCGGAAAGCACCTTCGATTTCAGAGGCTCGCCCGGAGCCGGCGGTGTTAAATCGAACACATCGCCTTCCGTCAAGCCGTTTCCTACGACGAACAGGTTATCGCCGACAGCAACCAAGCCCTCCGGACGCTCAAGCTCAACCAGCTTCAAGGTTGCATAAGGAGCCGTTCGACCCGTTGGGGTCTCCACGATAATCTGCCCTTTCTGGTTAATGGCAACTTTCCCCTTGGCCGGAAGCGAGATAGGATTATTGTTCACGTCAAGCACTGGATAGCCTTGTGAATTGACCAGCAGCAGGTTGTTTGGGTTCCGGGCATCCGGAGATACATGAAATCCGCCTTCGCGGGTATATCCAATTGCGCCGTCTCCCTGAACGGCGAACATAGCTTGTCCATCAATCATCAGATCGAGCGGATTACCGGTTTCCTTCATGGCCCCCTGCTCCATGTTCTGGAGAACGGAAGATAGTCTCATGCCATACCCGAGTGTATAGCCAAGCGGTGTCGCACGGCCCGTCCGGTCGAAATCCTTGTGATGCCGCTGAACCTGCGTCAGCACATCTTCAAAGGATCCCTCCTTTTTCTTATAACCAGCCGTATTGACGTTTGCTATATTGTCCGCAATGACATCCAATCGCTGCTGGAGGGCATTCATCGACACCATGGCACTAATCATCGAGTTGTTCATCACTTACCTCCCGTGGGCTCACATTTTCCTACAGCAGTTGTGCTGCCTGACTACTTACAAACTCAGCTTAGACTCGGCCGATCTCATTGACCGCCTTCTCCAGCGTTCTGTCGTAATACTGAACGATTTTTTGGTTCGTTTCATACGCGCGCAGCGCAGCCGTCAATTCAACCATCGATTGCGTCGGATCCACGTTGGACCCCTCGATGAATCCCTGGCGGATAACTCCGTTATCACCGGGTGCCATAAAACGCACTTCCCCGTCCGGATCGGCCATTCGGAACACGCCATCACCTTCACGAATCAGTCCATGAGGCTCGCTCACGAGGCTTACTCCGAGAATGATGCCTGTCCCATTGCCATCTGCGTCCATGATTTCACCTTGCTCATTCACTGTAAAGTTACTCGCCGAGCCTGTCAATACAATCGGTCTGTTATTGTTATCCAGAACTTGATAGCCGCTCTGGCTCAAGAGGCTGCCATCCGGGCTGACCCGGAAGCTGCCGTTACGGGTATAACGGATATCCCCATTCTCATTCTGAACCGTAAAAAAGCCCTCCGGCCGGTAGATCACCTCGCCGTTCTCATCCACATATCTGCCGGAAGCATCAAACGGATAAGGTTGGCCCGTTGCCGGATTCTGTACTGTAAAAGAGGATACCAACGCAAAGTCTGTTGACTTGCCCGTTTCACGCAGCGCGCCTTCAGTATAAAGCGATATGCTCTCCTCAGCGTAAACACCCGTGTTGAACTTACCCAGCTTCCGTCCCGCATTCGTCGAATCATTGCCGCCGATCATGGAGACAAGAACCTCAGGGAACGAACGCTGTACGCTATTGGTTGCCTTGTAGCCTGTCGTGTTGACGTTAGCGATGTTCTGCGTCACCGTATTATGTCGCTGCTCCTGAGTCATCATCCCTGAAGCGGCTGTATATAGACCTCTTAACAATGAAGGCACTTCCCTTCCAAAATAGATGCGTGAATGGCCGCTGCGCTGACGGATTGTATCTCCAATCGCTGCTGTTCAGCATGGCCATATGTATAAATTGCAGTCCTATGTAGCTGCATCGTATGGATACAGATTGATAATCCAATATCACGTTTCTATTATCTATATCGGAAGGTTAGAACTTTTTCTTTACGACCTTGTCCAAATTATCCAGCATAATTCCCGTTCCCTTAACCACACAATGCATCGGATCCTCCGCAACAAGCACAGGCACCCGCAGCTCGTCCGTTAACAGCTCGTCCAAACCATGAAGCAGTGCACCGCCGCCGGTCAGTATGACGCCGCGATCGATAATGTCCGCGGACAGCTCCGGCGGGGTCCGCTCCAAAACGGATTTGGCTGCGAGTACGATCGATGACACCGGATCCCACAGAGCTTCCTGCACCTCTGCCGAAGACACCGTTACGGTAAACGGCAGCCCCGATACCATATCGCGTCCGCGAATATCCATCTCAGCTTGTCTACCGCCTGGACGAACCGTTCCAATTGCTACCTTCAAATCTTCTGCCGTCCGTTCTCCGATCAGCAATTTATATTTATGCTTCACATACTTCGTGATCGCCTCGTCGAACTTGTCCCCCGCCATTTTAATCGAAGAAGCGGTGACGACATCGCCCATGGACAGGACGGCCACATCTGTGGTGCCGCCCCCGATGTCCACAACCATGTTACCGCTCGGCTGGAAAATATCCATCCCTGCGCCAATTGCCGCTGCCTTCGGTTCTTCTTCAAGGAACACATCCCTTGCGCCGCTGCGCTCAGCCGCTTCCCGGATCGCCTTCTGCTCTACCGACGTGATGTTCGTCGGTGCACAGATAAGGATTCGGGGCCGGCTGTGCCAACTGCGCGCGCCCACGCGATCAATAAAGTACTTCAGCATGGCTTCCGTTATTTCGAAGTCGGCGATGACCCCGTCCCTCAGCGGGCGGATCGCCGTAATGTTGCCGGGAGTGCGCCCGACCATGCGCCGTGCTTCCTCACCGACGGCAAGGACTCGTTTGGTGTCGGTCTCAATAGTGACAACGGAAGGTTCGTCTAACACTACCCCCTTCCCCTTTACGTGAATGAGCACGTTCGCCGTTCCGAGATCGATTCCAATATCCTTGCTCAACATCATGAAAAGCCCCCAAAGTGTTATTTTATGGTAAAAGAGTCTGTTCGCTGTACCGAACCATCCTTCGACATAATCTAGCAATCGATGATGATCTTCGGCAAAACAGGTCCCATATTTCGATCCTATACCAGCTTTTAACATATCATACTTTAGGGGAGGGATTCAACGTCAATCTAGTGACCTAAGCCCTAAAAATCAGGATTTCGCCGTGGCCACCGGTTCGCGGTTGCTGCCGGTTTTTTTGTACTTGATCTTGGTAGCTTCTCCGCCTCTCAGATGGCGGATGGATTTGTGGTATTCGAGAATGTGCTTCACCTGATCCGCCAGGTCCGGGTTGATCTCCGGCAGACGTTCGGTTAAGTCCTTATGCACCGTGCTCTTCGACACGCCAAATTCTTTGGCTATAGTTCGAACCGTATGCCTCGTTTCCACGATACAGCGTCCGATCTTAATGGTCCGCTCTTTGATGTAATCGTGCACGCTCCCGCCTCCCTACTGTGTGGATAGTTTGGTACATTATATGAGGGGCATGACGGGATATTCTCGGTTTCAAGGGGTGACAAGCTTACTTGGACCCATTTATTTTCTGGACATGCCCGTGACGGACAAGTCTAAAATGTCCAAAAAACAAGGCCCGGCAAGGGTTGGACTTGCCGTCCGAAACCGCAACAAAAAAAAGACAGGATCACAAGATCCTGCCCTCTTCAAGTGCGCGGTGGGCGCATGGCTACAAAGAAATGAAATTATTTTTGCGGAAGCACGCTCACAGGGTTGACCAGTTTCCCGCCCTCGTACACTTCGAAGTGTACATGGTTACCGAGATCCTTCTCAAGCTCACTGCGCCCGGCAGTCGCGATGGAATCGCCCTGCTTCACTTCAGCGCCTTCCTTCACTTTCACTTCGTTCAAGCTTTGGTACACGGTTTTCGTGTCACCTGACGTAATTTCCACAACGTTGCCGTTAACCGGATGATTCTCGACCCGGGTTACTTTACCTGTCAGTGCGGCACGAACTTCAAACATCGTGTCATCCGCAGCAGCCAAGTCGATTCCCATATTCGGCGTAAAGGTGTCATTATACTGCACCATCGCCTCTTGATGCGAATCCGGGTTCGTCTCGTCAAAGTAAGGCTTGACGATGCTTACCGCCACGTCGTCGGCTACCGGCCAGATCATCGATTGGGCGTTAGCCGTTACTTCTACAGCTTCTCCGTCATTGCCTTCGGTTGCAGCAGGCTTCTCCGAGCCTTGAACCGAATCCGATACGGTTGTTGCTTCCTCTTGTGGGTTCAGCGTCTTTTGGCTGGCGTCCTGGTAGACCCACACGAGGGTTAGTATAATTGCCGCTGCTGCTAAGTATGCTGCCGGGAACACCCACCGTTTGGATAATGCTTTCTTCCACGAAGATGACGGTACCGCCGAATCTCCTTGCACAGTTTTAGGAGTTTCTTCGTGGGGTTTACTATTTTTGTTCTGTTCATTCATTTGCAATCACCTCAGTAACCATTGTTACCGGGGTCAACTCTTTTATACGTTATCTAACTATTATTTTTTTGAGAGGTTGTTCAAAAAGTCGTCTTTTGATCACGAAGTGAATCAAGAAGTAGTTCGGCATCGAATCTTGAATTCAGCCGGGCCTTCCAGTGCTCACGTACCCAAAAAGTACGCTCCGCTCCTCAGGCCCTAGCTTCATTCAACCTTCTCGGTGCTGAAAATCCGACCTTTTGAATTTCCACTTAAAAAGAGAAGATTTGAAGTTTTGTCAAAAGAAATATTCGTATAGTAATGCTCCAGAATCTCTTTCGCTTCATACCCTTCGCGGGCCATGCCCTCTGCTCCGTATTGACTCATGCCCACGCCGTGACCGTTGCCGTAGGTCGTTATCTCAATCTCGCCGTCTTTCATATGAAGGGTGAACTGGCTCGAACGAAGCCCCAGCCTCTCTCTCACCTCGCGACCGGTGAACTTCTTGCCGCCAACCCGTACGCTCTCAATTCGATGACCTTGCGTATACGAGAGTACTTTTAAAAAAGAAGCGCCCCCATCCCCTCCTGCCGATACCGGTACGGCTCCATCCGCAAGACCAAGCTTTCCTATGAATTCCGAGCGGGGCATCGTGATCGTTGTTTTGTACTTCGGTGAAATCTGTTTATCCCAAGGACTCTCCACACTGCGCAGGTAGGGAATCTCGTTCTTCCAGTAATCCTCTGAATTTTCGGTATAACCGTTACTGGTGGAGAAAAAAGAAGCGGTAATCGGCTGACCCTCATATGTCATCACCACTCCTGCCGTTTCCTTTACCGCTCGCTGGAGCTTCGCCAGCTCGGCTTCCTTCCCGAGCCGCTGCCATTCCTTCGTCAGTTCGTCTTGGGCGATGTAAGCCTGGTGGCTGACCGTGTCGGTCACCACGGCCTTGCCGTCCGGCACGCCGCTGCGGTCGCCGGACGCCAGCCGCTGCACGATATAGGTCCGTGCCGCGATGGCCTGGGCCTTGAGTGCCTCCAGCTGGAACTCGGCCGGCATCTCGGCGGCCAAGACGCCGACGAGATATTGTTCCAGCGGCAGTTCCTCCACGGTATCCGTCTTGGTTACGTAGACGGATACCGTGGGCTCTTCCGCCGCCTGCGGCTCGGCGGAAGGCAGCGGGGCAGGCCCCGGCGGAAGCGGCTCTGGTGCGTTGTTGCCGGGGGCAACCACCAGCAGGGGCAG
>NZ_QLYT01000080.1:0-2467 GCF_003269305.1 Paenibacillus sp. MDMC362 | reverse complement strand
GCGGAGACTAGACAGCGTATCCCACTAAAGTTGAGCCCTCATCCCGGTACATGGGCTATTGATGACCCTATGCTACCCGCTGGCATAAAGGTAATATCTCCGCTTTCATATCACCTACATTAGAAAGTTTAAACCCTATAGTTTTCCAATTTTATGACTTTATAATTGTTATAACATTTGAATATGATGATAAGAAGGAAATCTAATGAACAGGATGATTGAGATGGAACGGAGAGTGACCAAATTCGGCAACAGCCTCGGCATAACCATGACTGATGCTTTGAAGCAAATTGGACTGGATCAAGGCGACACAGTCAGTATTGAGGTTAGTCCAGCCACAGGAGATAACATTATTAGGAAGTTAACAAAGGTCTTCTTACCTGAAGGAATAAGTGCGTACTTCATGGATACTTTGACGATGTCATTGAAGAATACGATCAAACGCTTCGAGGACTTAAAGACAGATGACATCCATCCGCTATCTATCCGTCCAACATGATACAACGATATAGCCCGGGGGAACATATTGGAGTTAAAGAACCTAGATTGCTCGAATCGGCTGTCCATCGACCTCAATCTTCTGCCTTTGGCGAAGATGCTTATCCTACTATTTTCGAAATAGCCGCAGCTTTGTTCGAATCCCTTGGTCAAAACAGCACTGGTTGTACTCCTACGCTTTAATGGCTTGCACTTGAAGATGGATGCAAGAAAGCCGTAAATTTTACAGTGGATATGGTTATCCAGTAATTCGATCGTCAACAAACGGCTGCGATCATTGAAGCTCACGTCACCACGATTCCAAAATCATAAATCTAAGCCTTTACTCAAGTGTCCCTTTTTTCATTTGACGATGTCTGTATTTAGCTAGAAAGATACGCCAGCAAAGCTTCATAAGATTTGGAACAGAGTGTGCGTTTTCTTTGAGATAGGACAATGCAGAACGGTTTCCTCGTTTCGTATTGCATTCGCTGCATGAAGCGATCAGGTTTTGCGGAAGATCCGAGCCGCCTTTGCTTGAGGGGATCATATGGTCCACTGTCGTGGCGTGTCGTCCACACCACAAACAAGTGTGATGATCTCGTTTCAGTGCAGCTTTTCGATAGTCCCGAAATAAGAACGGATTATAAAGCAATTGGATCGTCTGCTCATCAATCCAAACAGCTCGCGATCGCTCAACTTCCCGCCAAGCCCGATGGGGTAAACATGGTGTTAGTTGTTGACCATCCATATTGAGTACCGTTATCAATGGTTCCTCTCCATCATGACTATGATTCATCGATTTCACTCCATCTGTACGACATGTTCTACCCTATAGTATTAATATAAAACAAAAACACCATCCTCATGCGGATGGTGTTCATTATGATGGAACCGAGGGGAGTCGAACCCCTGTCCGAAGATAAGCTTCTACGGTGTAGTCAGGGTTGTGGTGTCACCTGAGTATCACCCGTTTGACAACGAATTAACCACAATGATATATTGGCGTAATACCCATTTATATATGGGTCCTATCTTTAAGGAGTGCATAGCATGATGTTACCCGTTCACGAACGCTTCATAAAGCAGGCAAAAAAGAAAATCAGTCGAGATAATCGACTTACGGGCCTCCTTGCAGGCGGCTCCATGATCCACGGAGCCATGGACGAGTATAGCGATCTAGATTTAGTCATCGTGTACGATAACGCGTATCGCAATGAAATTATGGAGCAACGCATTCAGCTCGCAGAAGAGCTCGAACAATTACTGTCGGCATTCACAGGTGAGCATGTCGGAGAACCACGTCTGGTTATTTGCCTATACGGCCCACCGTTGCTTCACGTGGATCTGAAGTTCATTTCGAAATCGGAGCTTAGGATACGAACGGAGAATCCGATTGTGCTTTGGGAGAGAGACGAGGAGATCAGAACGATCCTTGCCGAGACATCCCCTGTCTATCCATCGCCCTCTATGCAATGGTTGGAGGATCGGTTCTGGGTTTGGGTGCATTATGGTGCGGCGAAATTAGGAAGAGGCGAGTTGTTCGAGCTCATCCAACATATTACGTTTATTCGCAATGCCGTATTAGGGCCGTTGATACTCATGCGTAACGGCCATCTTCCCGCGGGAGTCCGACGGCTAGAGCAATTTGCTGAAATGGAGATGGCTGAGCTTCGGGACACGATTCCACTCCACAGCTACGAAAGTTGTTACCGTGCGTTAAAGGCCACTATCAAGCTATATCAACGTTTACGCCAGGCTTCTGATGGTTGGATACGCAAAGAAGAAGCCGAACGCCATTCAATTGCTTATCTTGAAACCGTATATTCCACGATCCATAAATAAAAACATCTACAAGACAGTGAAATTTATTATTCACTTATCAGCTATTCTACAGCAAAAACCACAACCTATGCGGTTGTGGTTTTTATGTATGGAGGCGAGGGGAGTCGAACCCCTGTCCGAAGATAACGACAACACAAGCTTCTAC
>NZ_QLYT01000079.1:0-89304 GCF_003269305.1 Paenibacillus sp. MDMC362 | reverse complement strand
GAGAGTAGGACGTCGCCAAGCGAACAACCATAAAGACCGTTATCGAGTCATCGATAGCGGTCTTTTTTGTTATACCCTTACGAACATCTGAACAGAATCATGTAGCATCAGCAAGAAGGGCGCCCTTCTTTTCTTTACTTTAATAGCTTCCTTATCCAACATGTTTTTTAGCTTAATATCGTTCCAATATCAGTTGTGTTTTCAAGCCGTCCATAGGAAGCAGCCAACCGTTAGAATCGAGGGTGTCCATAAGTTCTGATCGGAGTTGGGAAGCAACCGAGACATCGGATGTTTTAAATGAGATTTCGATCAAATTCTCGGTTCCTGTGCCGTCTGCATTACGAATAGGCCAAACCTCGAGGCTCATTTTCTGGCCATTCCATGATCCTTCATAGCGGTAGAACGTCAGCGGTCCATGGATTCGGGACTGTGAGAGCTTTTGTTCACCCCAATTCGGGGAGGACCATTTATTGAGCTTTCCTGGGATTTTGTCCAGCAGTAAAGCCAAAGCGTCTTGCTCGGATGGGAGCGTTGTGCCGGTTGTATTCGTGCTTATATTCTTGGTATTGGAGAAGCTAAGCGTTTGTTTGCCGTAGCCCCAATCAATCTCTGCTTCGTAATTGTCATCCGAAGCGTCAAAGCCTTCCTGGTTTGCCAGGCTGAGCGCGGCGTTAATATCTCCATCCACGATGGGATACCGTTTCTTATAGGTAAGCTCGTAGTTATCTTTATCCTCTTTTTTTCGAAAACGGACGTCCCAGCCTTCAGCATTCAGACCTAAATTGTCCGTGTCATAGTAAGCTACACCGATCGCTTGGGGAATAGAGGTTATTCCGAATGCTTGAATGACTTCGCTCCGCAGGCTCCCGCCGGATTCCAGCACGGTTTCGGGTTTGGCAAGGAGCTTCACTTCGTACGAAGGAACGGCATTGGCGGCGGCTGAAACCTCCGCTGTCTGGAGTCCGGTTAATCCACTTCCTAGCGCCGCGAAACCTACCATGAAAGACAACGTCAGTTGTTTCCACTTTCTCAATACAATCACTCCCATAAGCTGGATTTAGGTACACAGCTTACTTTAAACGCTGAATAATAGTGAGCTGTTAACGGGGGAGGGCGACTGTATCAAATATCTATAGAATTATTGAATAGCGGCATACATTTTTTGTTAATCCATCCACATGGCTTACAGAGCCCTTCTATTACAGGACTTGCTCCAATTACAGGACTTGCTCCAATTGCTTGCCCACTTCGCGCAAGACCTCTTGAAAACGCTGAATTTGTATGGAAGGAAGACGGTCTCGATTATGGACGCTGTATATATGCCGGGATGCCCGATGGCCTGGAATCGGCAGAATGTGCAATAAGCCTTCTTGCTGCTCCCGCTGTACCGCCATCCGCGACATAAAGGAAATATGATCCCCTAACAATACAAGTTGCTTGATCGCTTCCAGCGAGTCCAGCTCTACCGGACTCCTCATACGCAAACCATGCTGCGTAAGCCATAGGTCGGTTAGCTGTCTTGTGCTGGATTCGGTTCCATGCAAGGCAAAGGGAGTGCGAATGATCTGCTCGGGCTGCAGCGAATCCGTTTTGGCTAGCGGATGGTCAGGCGAACATATTAGGGACAGATCATCCCTACACAAGGACTCGGCCTGGAGACTGGGACCCGTAAAGGGCTCAGAAGAAATAATGCCCAGATCAATCTGGTGCCGCGTCAGCATGTCGCGGATAACCGGTGAAGGCTTGACGGATAAGGAGATCCGTATTCCGGGAAACTCGCGGGCAAAGGCATTCAATATCGCGGGCAGCAGATAGGTGGCAGGGACATAACTGGCTCCAATGTGCAGCGTTCCCCGATATAAGCTGTCGTATTCGCGGACGACTCGTTCCGACTCCTTGGCAAGCGCGTTTATTTTTACTGCATAATGCAGGAGAGCTTGTCCAGCTTCGGTGAGAAATGTTTTTCCGCTTCGGGACTCGAACAGCCGAACTTGTAATTCCTCTTCTAGTGACTTCATATGAAAAGTAACCGTGGGCTGCTTAATGCCAAGTATTTCTGCCACGCTGGTCATATGATGATGGCGGTCGATCAGCTCCACAATTTGCAGCTTCATCAGATTCATTCGTATATCTCTCCCTTGATTATTCCTTATTTATGCTCTCTATATAGATTTAATCTATGAGTATCAACAGAATTCAAACAAAAAGTTAATTCCGAGTTTACATTAGTCTAATACAACGCTTAAACGCACCCCTTACACTGGAAATAGCTTAAGAAGACAGGTTGGGATCAAAAGTGGATATTGAAATCAGGGGCATTCAAAAATCATTTCAGGGAACACCCGCTCTACTTCCTACCGATTTAAAACTGCGTCATGGCCAATTCACCACATTGCTCGGGCCATCAGGCTGCGGCAAAACGACAATGCTCAGGATGATCGCCGGACTGGAACAGCCGGACGGAGGAGAAATCTATGCGGAAGACCGATGTATTTACTCCGCACACAAAAAGATTGACGTGCCGGCACACAAACGCAGCTTCGGGATGGTATTTCAGGATTTTGCCCTCTGGCCGCATATGACGGTATACGAGAACGTTGCCTTCGGATTAAAGGCGGCCAAGATTAAGGCGGATCTCAGACCAAAAGTAACCGAAGCGCTGGCCATGGTCCGCTTGGAAGGGATGGGGGACCGTTATCCGCATCAGCTGTCCGGAGGACAACAGCAGCGGGTTGCATTTGCCAGAGCAGTAGCCATTCGTCCGGCACTGGTACTGTTCGATGAACCTCTAAGTGCGCTGGATGCCGTGCTTAGGGAGGAAATGCGGATTGAAATGATGTCGCTTGTGAAGGATATGGGGCTGACTGCTCTTTATGTCACACACGATCAGGTGGAAGCCATGTCGATGTCCGATGAAATTGTGGTCATGCGGAAGGGAGAAGTCCTGCAGCGTGGAACCCCGGAGATGATTTATGAAACACCTAGTCATCCCTTTGTGGCTTCGTTTATCGGCAAATCCAACTGGCTGACGGTGGATCATTCCATGGTGAGGCCGGAGCATGTGACCTGGAGCAGGACAAGCTCGGAGGATGTATGCTATCAGGCAACCGTGCTAAGCGTGAGCTATGTAGGCGAGCGATACGAAATTCGCTTGCAGGTGGAGGGTTTGGACAAGTGGACCGCTTATCTGGACAAGAGGGTGCCTGTCGGAGAACGCGTAAATCTGTACGTGTCTCCACATAAGGTCTGTCGGATGGGTGAAGGAACAAGTCCTGATAAGAATACAGACATGTATCAAAATACAGCAAAACGCACGCCTGCTGCTGCAGGCTAAGATGAAGGGGAGTTGGGGAGAAATGATGAGTCAATTGAAGTTACCGAGAAAAAGCGCGATGCTGTTGCTGGCATCTGTCATGAGCCTAAGTCTGTTTGGATGCGGCAGTACCCCAAATGGGGATTCCGTTACTATGCCGGCACAGGATACAGGCAAATCATCTGCATCGGGGAGTACGCAAGCCGGAGGCAAGCTCGTTCTCTACAGCGCAGGTCCTCAAAAGCTTGCCGACAATATCGTGAGCGGTTTTGAAGCAAAGACCGGAGTAAAGGTAGAGATGTTCCAAGGCACGACAGGCAAAATTTTGGCACGGATGGAAGCGGAAAAATCGAATCCGGTTGCGGATGTTGTCATTCTTGCATCTCTCCCCTCCGCACAGGCGCTGAAGGCGGATGGTCTGACATTGCCTTATCCTGAAGCCGCGAATGCGGACAAGCTGAATAAAGATTGGTCTGACGCCGAAGGAAACTATTTCAGCACTAGCGCATCGGCGCTGGGGATTGTATACAACACCAATCTGGTCTCTGCGCCGCCTCAAAGCTGGTCTGCCTTGGCCTTGCCGGAGTGGAAGGACGCGGTCAATATTCCGGATCCGACGCTGTCGGGATCGGCGCTGGATTTTATCACGGGCTATTTGAGTGTGAAGGGCGACGCAGGCTGGAAACTGTTCGAGGATTATAAAGCCAATGGCACGGCTATGGCAGGAGCGAATCTGGAAGCGCTGGACCCGGTGATCACCGGTGCCAAAAGCTTGGTTGCCGCAGGCGTGGATTATATGGCGTATTCGGCCAAAGCCAAAGGCGAGCCGCTTGATATTGTATACCCGGAGGAAGGAACTGTCGTGAGTCCGAGACCGGCTGCGATTTTGAAATCCAGTCCGAACGTGGATAATGCCAAGGCTTTCATCGACTACTTGCTGTCGGACGAAGCACAGAAACTGGTGGCGGATGCCTATCTGATTCCGGGCCGTGTCGATGTGGAGGCTGAAGGCCGGACCAATCTGAAGGATATTCCGGTGTTTAAAGTGGATTGGGCTTGGATGAATGACCATGGGGATGAGACGGCGGCACGTTTTTCCGAAGTATTCAAGTAAGTTCATTAGAGTTCGTGTTCAAAAAGGTCGGTTTTCAGCACCGAAGCTTATACTTCCGATGTGCGTTTTTTCAAAACGCTTCAGTTGGATGAAGCTAGGGAGTGAGGAGTGGAGCGTACGTAGCTTGTACGTGAGCACCTGAAATGTTTCCGTAGGAAACATACTTCGGAAGCTACTACTTAGGCCCGGATGAATTCAAGATTCGATGCCGAGTTGCTTCTTGATTCACTTCGTGTTAGATATAGAATTTATAAGTTATCAGAATATCTGATGGAATTCCATATCGCAAGAAAAACTACAGCTAAAGGTGGTCTGGCTACGTTGAAGGTACGTCAATAGACGTTTCTCTTATCAAAATCGGGCTTTTTGAACAACCTCTAGGAGCGAACCACAGGAAGGCAATGTGAGGTGAACCGAGAGTGAGACCTGTCATCTTGGACAGTCAGCGTTTTTTACGGAAAATGGGCGTTATACTCGCCCTTTTTCTTCTTATCATAGGCATCGGTGTGCCATTGCTGCTAATTTTCTGGCAGAGTGTATACCCGGATCAGCACTTCGATTGGCTGGCGCCGATACGAACGATAGCCGGTCATGAGCTGTCCGGTATTTTGCTGCAATCCATCTGGCTGGGGGTATGCGTGGTGGCAGGATCGACACTGCTCGCGCTGCCGCTCGCCTGGATGATGGCCAAAACCCGGTTGGGACAGCATCGGTGGGTGGACGTGATTTTGATGATTCCGTTCATGACCCCGCCGTATATCGGTTCGATGGGCTGGATTCTGTTTATGCAAAAGGGCGGATATTTGCAGCAGTGGCTGCCGGGAGCCGCGAGATGGAGCGATTCCTTCTTCAGCTTCGGGGGGATGGTGCTGATCATGAGTCTGCATTTGTTTCCGTTTCTTTACCTGCTGCTGCGGGACGCTCTGATTCGGATCGGCGGTAATCTGGAGGAGGCCGGCGCGGTTCACGGTGCAAGCGCTGGTTACCGGTTTAGAAGAATCATTCTGCCGCTGCTGTTATCCTCTTACGGCATGGGCGCGATGCTGGTGTTCGTCAAAACCATTGCGGAATTCGGCACCCCGGCAACGTTCGGTCGCCGCATCGGCTATTATGTAATGACCTTGGAAATCCACAAATATATTTCAAGCTGGCCCATCGATTTCGGTAAAGCGACCTCGCTGGCATCGGTCCTGCTGTCGGTTTGTCTGGTGATGTGGTACATGCAGTCTACGATCAGCCGGAGATTTACCTACCGTCTAGTCGGCGGCAAAGGTCAGCGCTCCAAGAGATATTCGCTGCGCGGCAGCAAAGGTGCCCTCTGCGCTTTTTACATCGGTTTGCTGCTCGTATTGTCTGTCGGCATTCCTTATTTCTCCGTCATTGCGGCATCTCTGATGAAACTCCGGGGAGCGGGATTGTCCTTGGATAATCTGACGCTTGATCATTACAAGGAACTGCTGTCCTGGGGATCGGTCAGCCAGAAAGCGCTCGGTAACAGTCTGGGCCTGTCGCTTGCAGCATCTACCATTGCCGTTCTGCTCGGTACCGGTTTTGCCCTGACCATCGGCAAGTCCCAGGCAAGGATGCAGCGGGTCATCGATCTGTTAAGTCTTTTGCCGAATACGGTTCCCGGCATTGTGATGGTGGTCGGTTTGATCCTGCTCTGGAATGCGCCATGGATGCCGGTTACGCTCTACAATACTTATGGGATGGTGGTGCTGACGTACGTCGTGCTGTTCCTCCCGTATACGGTGCAATATGTAAAGGCCAGCTTTACGCAGATTGACGGTGCTCTGTTTCAGGCGGGCCAAGTATTTGGAGGCGGTCCTCTGCTCATACTGCGGCGCATTCTGCTGCCGCTGATTATGCCCGGCATGCTGGCGGGATGGATCATGACCTTCACGATTGCTTCACGGGAGCTGGTCGGATCACTGCTCATTCTGCCGCCATCGATGCAGACATCGGCTACGTATATTTTTGCCCAGTTTGAGCAGGGACAGGTATCTCTCGGGATGACGATGGCCGTTGTCTCCGTCGGTATGACGGTGCTGCTGTTGCTGCTGGTCGAAGCTATGAATTCTAAAAGAAAGTGGAATGCATCATGATGAAACTGACGGTATGGGGCGGCGCAGGCGAGCATGGCCGCTCCGCCTATTTACTAAGCGGCAGCCAGGTTCATTTGCTCCTGGATTGCGGCGTCAAGAAGGAGGGATCGGGGGACTATCCCATGATCCAACAAGAACAGGTACCGAAGCTGGATGCCGTGTTTCTGTCGCATGCCCACGAGGACCACTCGGTGGCGATTCCGCTCCTGTACCGGCTTGGCTATCAAGGGGAGGTATGGACCACCCGGGAGACGGCAGCGCAGTTAACGGCCTACTTTGCCTCCTGGAAAGAGTACACGGCAAGGGCAGGCGCAGAGCTTCCTTATATGGAGGAGGATCAGCTGGCGATCCGTTACCGGTATCTGGAGGAAGAGGCAGAGAAGTTGACATGGTTTGAGGCGCTTCCGGGCGTGGAGATCATGTGGGGACGAAGCGGCCATATGGTGGGGGCTGTTTGGTTTTTGGTACAGGCTGAAGGAAAGCGGATCTTCTATTCTGGCGACTACACATCGGAATCGCTGCTGCTCGAGGATGACAGCCCAGCGCTGGTAGACAGACCCTCTTCCATGCTGCTGGATCTGGCTATTGTGGATGCGGCATACGGGACGGACGCTACTTCACAGGCAGATAAGCTAAAGCAATTGGAACAAAAGATTGAGAGCACGCTGCAAGCCGGCGGGAAGGTATTGATACCGGTGCCGGCCGCCGGCCGAGGGCAGGAAATGATCCTATGGGCATACAGGAATTGGGGAAATGTGCCGATCGCGATCGAAGCGCCGCTGATTGAAGGAATGAAGCGACTGCTTGGATGTTCGGAGTGGCTTCGCAGCCAGGAATCCGATCAGGGAATGAGGGATCAGCTGGAGTTAATGCTGAACCGGAACGATTGGATCGTGCCCGCTAGCGAAGCGGAACGTGAGTCCTTGCTCCATAAGCACGGGGCATCGCTATGGTTCGTAACGGATGGGATGATGCAGTCGAATGTTGCGCAGTGGTACTATCGCCAGATGTCCGGCGATAGCCGGAACCTGGTTCTGCTCACAGGTCATGTTTCCCACGGGACCTTTGGACATCGCCTTCTTCAACATCCGGCGTCGTACGGTGCCTGCTCCGTCACGAAAATCAGGTATAAGGTACACCAGGGTCTGGCGGATGTGCGCCAGATGATAACCGGCGTTCCGGCACTGCATACCGTACTCGTCCATGCAGACAAAGGAGAAACGGACCGGTTACAAGCCCGTCTGACAGAGGAAGCACCGAACTCCAACTTTCACATTTATTCCATGTCGGTTGGTGAGGAAGTCTATTTCTAGTCGTGCTTAGAGAACCTTTATCGCGAAAGCGATAAAGGTTTTTTGTGTGGAGTGGCCGTTGTGTGTTTAGATGCAGGTGAAGTTGGTGAAGGCTGTAAAGAACATGTATTAAAATAAATTAGTACCAAGTACTAATACTTGGTGTTATAATAGTTAAAAACTTGGAGGTGTGAATGATGAGCCAATCAAAGTCAAGAATTACGGCGATCGGGACCTATGTTCCTGAACGGATATTAACCAATGCGGACTTAGAGAAGATGGTTGAAACGAGTGATGAGTGGATTGTGCAGCGAACAGGCATGAGGGAGCGCAGGATTGCTGCCCCGCATGAGTACGTGTCGGATCTCGCCATCAAGGCTGTAGAGGATATGGTGGATCGATACGGCGTAACCGTGCGGGATGCTGATATGATTCTTGTGGCCACAAGCACGCCGGAATATTCCTTTCCCAGTACAGCTTCACGAGTCCAATCGAAGCTGGGCATTGCAAGCACGGGTGCGCTGGATCTGAATGCCGCTTGTGCGGGATTTGTATATGCGGTCCAGATGGCTGACGGATTAATATCCGGGGGAGCCTACCGTAAGATTCTGGTAATCGGCGCAGAAACCTTATCGAAGATTACGGATTACACCGATCGGACGACATGCGTATTGTTTGGGGACGGCGCCGGCGCCGTATTGTTGGAGAAAGATGAGGACTCTCCAAGTGTCATAGCGTCTGTATCGGGAACTTTTGGCGAGGGCGGCATTCATCTGTATAAAACAGCGCTCTCCGAGCAAATGGACGGCACGGACTTAAAGAGCGGGTGTCTTGTACAAAATGGCCGTGAAATTTATAAGTGGGCCATTCGGAACATTCCGGACGGCGTCCGTTCCCTTCTGTCCAAAGGAGGCATGAACGCGCAAGAAGTGGATTGGTTTGTCCCGCATAGCGCCAATCTTCGCATGATCGAGGCGATTAACGAGCGGGGGCCATTTACCATGGACCGCACCTTAACCAGCGTAGAGTACCGCGGGAATACGTCGGCAGCCTCCATTCCGCTTGCGCTTCAGCTGGCGGTGGATGAAGGACGGCTGAAAGCGGGAGACCACGTCTTACTTTACGGGTTTGGCGGGGGAATGACCTATGCCGGCTCCATCGTCAAATGGACGATATGATTCCTTAATATCTATAAGACCGCTATCGACATACGATACGCGGTTTTTTTGTGCTGCGATTTTTGGATGACCGAACCTGAATCGTAATAAATTCAACTCAAATTCGAAAGTTTACCACCTCAAAATTTGGCTCCGCTTTCATTAGACTAAAGAAGAAAAATACGTTTCATGGAAGAGGGGTAGAACGATGAAAAGGTTTAAGTCATGGAGCTTGCTGCTCCTGAGTGTCATCATGGTGTTCACGCTGGCCGCATGTGGAGGCGGAGGCGGTAACGGAAGCAGTACGGCTGAATCTCCGGGGGGAGGCAGCAGCAGCGAAGAAACAGGCAATACGAAAGAAGGAACCGAGTCCACAGAGAAAATCGAGCTCTCCTTCTGGTCGCTGGGAACAACCAACTACGAGGATCTGGCAAAGGAATATACGAAGGAGCATCCGAACATCACGTTCAAATTCCAGAATACGTCAGACCAAACGGCACATCACAACAACCTGACGACAGCGTTGTCCGCTGGCTCGGGTGCGCCTGACATTTTCCAATTAGAAATTGCGTTTATGGAGCGTTTTATCAACAACCAGGATAAATTCTACAATCTGTACGATCTTGGCGCTAAAGACTTAGAAGGCAACTACTTGGAGTGGAAATGGAAGCAGGCTACTTCGGTGGACGGAACCTTCCAACTCGGCCTGCCAACAGACATCGGTCCTACGGTCGTATATTACCGCACGGATCTGGCTGAGCAAGCCGGACTGCCGACGGATCCGGACGGGTTTAGCGCAGCGATTGATTCATGGGACAAATTCGCCAGCGTAGCCAAGGACTTCACAAGCAAAACAGGAAAACCGTTCGCCGACTTGACGGACTTGGTATACAACGGGGTGCGCGACCAATCCCCGGATCAAATCTACTTCAGCAAAGAGGATGGCTCCTTTATCGGAGATACGAACCCGCAAGTGAGAAAAGCTTACGACTTTACGGTAAAAGGAATTCAGGAAGGCTGGATCGGCAACTGGATTCTGTGGTCTCCTGAATGGCAAAAAGCGATCAACGATGGAGACTTTGGCGTCATGCTCGGCCCGGCTTGGATTGCCGGCACGATCCGCAATGCGAAGGATACCGCAGGCAAATGGCAGATTGCCCAGCTTCCTGAAGGAGCAGGCAACTGGGGTGGTTCGTTCCTGACCCTGCCGAAGGAAGGCAAGCATTCGAAGGAAGCCTACGAATTCATCTCCTGGGTGCTTAACAAAGAGAATCAGCTGAAATCGTTCAAGGACAGCGGCTTGTTCCCATCCATCCCGGCGGTTTACAGCGAGCCTTCATTCACGGAGGAGAAGGATGAATTCTTCGGCGGTCAAGTCATTTCCGAGGCGTATGCCAAGTCGGCGGAACGCATCAAGCCGGTTTACTACGGACCGCTTCATGACCAGACCGACACGATCATCAAGAACGCACTCAAAAACGTGCTGGAGAAAAAAGCCGACCCTCAAAAAGAATGGGAAAGCGCAATGAAACAAATCAAGACGCTGGTTGATCGCAGCTAGGAAAAGGAGCATTCCTCGCCAGCTCATTCAGCCCGTCATCCGTCCGAATCCGAGTAGGGAGGAAGCTCTCTTCGCTCGGATTCGGATTTATCCTTATCTACCTGGAGGTGCATCATGGCAGACACAGCAACGGCAGAAGCGCCGCAGCCGGTGCCGCAAAGGCGGCGTCGGTTGACGGAGACCGTGCGCAGCCGGTTTACGGCTTATACGTTCATCTCGCCATTCTTTATCTTGTTCGCAATCTTTGGTCTGTATCCGATTCTTTTTACCATCTATTTGTCCTTCTTCAAATGGGACGCGCTCGGACCGATGAAATATGTCGGCTTCAAGAACTACGAGCTGATTACAAGCGACCCGACCTTCTGGATCGCTTTCAGCAACACACTCATTATGGCTTTGATGGGAACCGTGCCGCAGCTGATTGTGGCATTATTTGTTGCGGTTATGCTCAACTCGGCTTTGAACAAGTTCAAGAACACGTTCCGCATTCTGTATTTTATGCCGAACATCACCTCCATTGTTGCCGTAACGCTGGTGTTCAGTACGATGTTTGGCAACAACGGGATGGTCAACTGGCTGCTCAACACCTTCGGCGCGGAAAGCGTACCGTTCAACTCCGGCTGGTGGGGAGTCAAAATCGCAATATCGTCCATGGTCATGTGGCGGTGGATGGGCTATAACGCCATTATTTTTCTGTCGGGTCTGCAGAGCATTCCGACCGATATTTATGAGGCGGCCAAAATCGACGGTGCCACCCGAGGCCAGCAGCTGCTCTATATCACGCTGCCGCTTCTTCGACCATTCATTTTATTCGTTACCTTGGTATCGACGATCGGCGCGCTCCAATTGTTTACGGAGCCTTATGTATTCCTAGGTCAGTCCGGCACAGGCTCTACGCGACAGGAAGGGGTAACGATGGTCACGTATCTGTATAATGAAGCATTTAAGAACGGATTTTTCGGTACGGCTGCGGCAACGGCGGTACTCTTGTTTATCGCCACCATTCTATTCTCGGTATTGAACATGATGGTGGGCCGCGAAGGTAAAGATACGGGAGGTAAAAAAGCATGAGTACAGTCGCCATAAGCCGGAAAAAACCGGATGAACCCGGTTTTATCGCCAAATTTTTCTTCTACCTCTTCATGATCCTTGGCGCGCTGGTCTCGATCTTCCCGTTCTATTGGATGTTTGTCGTGGCTACGAATGACAAGGATGCGGCATTTCATATTCCGCCGCTTCTTACGCCTGGAACGGAGTTCCTGGATAACTTCTCGCGCGTGCTGGAGCGGACGGATTTTTTCAGGGCGTTGATGAACTCGGTCGTTGTGTCTTCCGCCGTTACGTTGTCCGTTGTGTTCCTCTGTACGCTGGCGGGTTATGCTTTTGCCAAGTATGAATTCCCTTTGAAGAAGACGCTGTTTGTTTTTGTTATTGCCACAATGCTTGTGCCTGCCCAGCTGGGCGTGCTTCCACAGTACGTCATCATGGCCAAGCTGCACTGGATCGACAGCTACAAAGCGCTGATCGTGCCCGCCATGGTCAATGCCTTCGGCATCTTCTGGATGCGGCAGTACATCGCTTCCGCCGTTCATACCGAGCTGATCGAAGCGGGGCGGATTGATGGCGGCGGACATTTCCGGATTTTCTGGAACATCGCCATTCCTGTCGTAACACCGGCGATGGCTACACTGGGGATTCTGAATTTCATGAATGTGTGGAATGATTTCTTCTGGCCGCTCGTCGTATTGAAAAACAGAGAAAATTACACCATTCAAATTGCGCTGCAGCAATTGTTCACCAATAAGGACGGCCTTGATTTCGGAATGATCATGTCGGCCACCTTCACGGCGACGCTGCCGCTACTCATTGTATTTTTATTGTTCAGCCGCTACGTCATCGCGGGACTGACATCAGGCGCCATAAAAAGTTAACAAGCAAGGTGAAGTCGACAAGGAATGCGGCCTGTCATGAAGAATAATAGACATAGTAGAGTGGAGGGAGGAAGGATCCATGAAACTCCGCCGAAAGATATTGCTGGCTATTATTCTTCTGGTCTTCATTCCGGTCATCGCGCTGGGCGGGGTATCCTATTACAGCTTTTCGGAAGCGATGGAGAAGAAATCGAATGATTTCTACTGGATTTCGCTCCTGGAAACGGATCGTAAACTGAAGTTCGCCTTGAACGAAATCACGACGATATCGAACTCGGCGATTACCCAGCAATCGGTTCAGCAGATGCTGAAACAGCCGGAATACGCGGTTACCTATGAACGGCGGCAGGAGATCAACAATCTGATCAATCATCCGATGATTGCGTCGTTTGCTTTTTATTCGAATGACCGGTTGATGTATAACACGAATGGCGGAATGGAGATTCAGGAACTGAGGCAGCAGGCATGGTATGAAGCGGTGGAGAAGGCCGAGGGGCGTCCCGTATGGGTCGGACCCGGCGAGAACGGTTCTGCGGCAGACGGCGCTCCCGTTTTGATTCAATCCAGGGTCATCAAGGACTATTATTCGCTGGAGGATATCGGAACCGTGGTGATCTACGTGAAGCCGGATCTTCTCGATCAGGTGTTCTGGGAGGCGGCAACGCTGAAGCAGGGAGACATTTTGCTGGTCAACCAGCAGGGGCACATCGTGTTTAGCAAGTCAGGCGGGCATATCGGGGAGCGGACGGAATTCCCGTTTCTCTCGGATAGCTATAAGACGAATGGAAAAGGCTACTATATCGATCAATATGCAGGCGAAAAATCGCTGATCACATATTCACCTTCTCATAATAAAGATTGGTTTCTGGTCGCCATCACGCCAAGTAAACTGATTTCGGCCGAATCGGTCCCGATTCGCAACCTAGCCCTGATCCTGGGATTGATCTCGCTCGTGTCGGCGTTCCTGTTCGACCGTTTTTTTGTGCGCAGAATGGTGCGCAGCATCATTAGCGCGGTGAATGGGATGAAGCGCGTCAAGCAGGGCATCTTCGTTCCGATCCCGTCGCACAACGTGGCGGAAGACGAGACGGATTTGTTAATCGACGGCTTTAACCGGATGAGCACCCAGATCCAGGAGCTGATCGGACAGGTCGAGACGGAACAAGCACGAAAAAAGGAAGCGGAGCTGCAGGCGCTGGTCGCTCAAATCAATCCGCATTTTATCTACAATTCACTGGAATCGATCAATTCGATGGCCGTGCTTCAGGGTAACAAGGATATCAGCAAGATGGTGGTTTCGCTTGGAAAGCTGCTGCGTATCAGTATCAGCGAGCATCATGAGCTTATCCCCCTAAGCATGGAACTGGAGCATGTCCAGCATTACATGCGGATACAGAAATTCAGATTTGAGGAAAAATTCGATTACGGCATTGAACTTCCGAATGAACTGAAGCACTACGTTACGCAAAAGCTGATCGTTCAGCCGATTGTTGAGAACGCTTTATATCACGGGATCGAGCCGATGGAGGAAAGCGGACTCATCTCCATCCGGGTGTCCGAGGACGGCGAGGATATCGTGATTGACGTGGAGGACAACGGTCCGGGCTTCGATCCGGAAACGCTGATGAAGCTGTGGAATTCGGATCCGGGACAGCTCAAGAAGTATCGCGAGAACGGGGTCGGATTGAAGAATGTCCATGAAAGGCTGCGGATCCGGTTTGGCAGCCGTTACGGCCTGATGATCTGTTCCTCCCCAGGTTACGGCTCCTTGATTCGAATACGAATACCGAAAATACTGACATGACAGGGGGGCTGCAGGGTGAGATGGTTTTGGAATTGGGGCTGGATCGTCGGATACGCCGCTCTGTTGGCGCTGTCTGTCGTGTGGGTGACGGTACAGAACCAGGAACCGGCCCAAGAGGAACAGCCTGAGAAAATTACACTGACGTTTCGGCATTTCTGGAACAAGGAGCATGACAAGCCGGTTCTGGCCGTATTCGAGAGCATCGTCCGCACGTATGAGAAAGCGCATCCAAATGTAAAGGTGAACTTCGAGAGCATCGATCAGACGATTCACCGGGAACAAAAGCTGAAGAGCGAGATGGTGACCGGGACGCCGCCGGATATGTTTGTACTGTTCGGAGGAGCCGAGATCGTGCCCTATGCCAGATCCAACCGGTTGATGGATTTAACGGATTTTTTGCTGGATACCGGATTGAAGGAGCAGTTCAAGGATCTGCACCATTGGACCTTCGAGGACCGGATCTATGGCCTGCCCTTCGAGGGACACGCAGAGCCGATCTATTATAACCGGGCTTTATTCCGGCAGCTGAAGCTGGACCCACCGAAGACGCTGGTGGAGATGGACGAAGCTATTCATGTTCTTCGGGAGAACGATATCATCCCCTTTGCGGTCGGCAACGAAGACAGGTGGCCGGCGGGGATTTTTGCCCACTATTTCATGGATCGCTACGCCGGGCCGGAACTGATTGACCGGCTGGTTGAAGGAGAGGATCAGGTCAGCTTTGTGCATGAGTCCTACTTGGAGGCATTTGAGCACTTGGAGCTGTGGATCAAAGAAGGGGCGTTCAGTCCGAACGCGAACGATCTTTCCACGGAAGAAGCGATTGCCCAGTTCACGGAAGGAAAAGCGGCGATGTATATGAACGGCAGCTGGGATATTACGCTGCTCCAGAATGGGGATTACCCGGATTTTCAGAACGAGATCGGCGTCATTCCCTTTCCGTCCCTTTTTCCTGGGGAAGAACGGTCCTTGGCAGGGGGATATACGATCGGCATCGGGCTATCATCGGACTTGGATGAAACGAAAAAGCAATCGGCTCTGGAGCTGCTGGGCATGTTCTATACCCCAGAAGTGCAGACTCGGCTGGTGTATGAAGGACTGCGCGTCCCTTCGATGAAGATTGACTACGATTCGAAAAAAACCGGTCCGGTGTTTGCCCAAGTCACGGAATTGATGGAGGAGTCCACGAGCACCTTTCTGCCCTACGACAACACGTTATCACCCGAGGTGAACAGTTCATTCCTTAAGGTGATCGAGGATATGATTGGAGGACGGATCGATGCTGCCGGCGCATTGGAGCAAATTCAGAAGTCCTCGGTGCGGTATTGGAAGCTTAGGCGGAGTACGACAGCAGAGTAAACAGGAGACAGGGGGAACGTCATGGGCGGATCGGAAGGCAAATTCAGAGTTATGCTGGTCGATGATGAACCGATCATTCTACGCAGTCTGAGGGCAGCCATCCCCTGGGATGAGCTGGATCTGGAAATCGTTGGGGAGGCCAAGACAGGGGACAGCGCTCTCAAGCTGGCGCGTGAAGTATCGCCGCATATGATCATCAGCGATATTCGGATGCCGGGTATGGACGGCATTACGCTCATGAAGGAGCTGAAGGCGGATCAGGCACGGCGGATCATTATTTTCATTAGCGGGTATGGCGAATTCGAATACGCAAGGGAAGCGCTGCGCGAAGGGGCTTTCGATTACTTGCTCAAGCCGATCGATCATGATGAGCTGACCGAAACGATAGCCAAGGCGGCCAGAACCCTGGAGAAGCAGATTGCGGATGATCAAATGCTGCACTCGATCAAGGTTTTATCTCTGCTAGCCCGGGAGAGGATGCTGACGGAATTTATCGAGGGGAACCGAAGCCCCCTGCAGCATATGCAGTGGCTGGAAGACAGCGAGCTGGAGCATGGATACACGATGGCCGTCATTCAGTTGGATCATTACTTGCGGCTTAACGAGTTATGGAGCATGGACGAGAAGCGCTTGTGGCTGTTTGCCGTACGGAACGTCCTCGAGGAATGGTCCTTGCAGCATGGCGGACTGACGGTATTTCCTTTCCGCAGCGGCGAATGGGTGCTGCTGTTTCCGAACCTGACGAGGGAGCGGCAGGAGGAGATCGGCCGGGATTTGGTGCAATTGATCAAGCGGAATACGAAGCTGTCCTGCTCGGTCGGTTTCAGTCCCAGCATGGCCGGGATTGACCGCTTGGGAACGGCCTACGAGACCGCTGTCCGCGCTTTATACCAGCGGTTTTATTCCGGGGAAGAGGGGGTGTTTCTCGGAACGCCCGATTCCATGATGGAAACGGCCAGCGAAGCGAAGTATCCGAAGCATCTCGAGTCGCTCATGGTGGAAAGCATCCGCACGCTTCACAAGGAGCGGCTGCTGGAGCTTTTTGACGAGACCAAGGCTTATATCGAGGAGCATGCGTTTAGCAGGGAGATGACCGAGCGTGTGCTGCTGGAGATGAGTGTCGTGCTGTATCGGCAGTTTGAGCATATGAAGGTGCTGTTTGAGTGGTCGCTGGAGGAATTGCTGCAGGAGCTTCATGCATCCGGCACCCTTCAGCAGCTGATGGACGTCGTGAAAAGCCATTTCAGCAAGTGGATTGCCGAGAGCCGGTCCGGGCAGGCCAAGGACAATGTTCAGGCCGTTATGGGCAAAGCCAAGGAGTACATCGCGGAAAATTACCAGAAGGATCTCAGCATTGAAGAGGTATCGGAGCTGGCGGATTTGAGCATCAGCCATTTCTGTACCCTGTTTAAGGGAACAACGGGATATACGTTTCTGGAGTACTTAACGGAATGCCGGATCGAGAAGGCCAAGAGTATACTGCTGAACACGGATGTGAAGGTATACCAGGTAGCGCCGATGGTAGGTTATCAGGATCCTCGCTATTTTACGCAGGTGTTCAAAAAAATAACGGGGAAAACACCCTCTGAGTATCGGGAAGAGGCGATATCCAAGACTTAAAGAGGCGAAGACTCGTGGTGTTAATGGGCCAGTCGTGCGAGGATAGGTTTCAGCATAGCAGGGAATGAATAACAGATCCATTTTTCCGGAGTTGATCAGGGAAAAAGAGTTCTGTTATTTTTATTTTAAATATCTTAATATTAAGACTTGACGATTCCTGAGTTAAATACTAAACTGATATTAAGCACCAGATGCACAAGATAAGTTGAAGAAGTAAGGGTGAAGCAGCTTTTTGAATAAGGCGTTTATTTATAACAGGACAGGTGCCTTGGATGGTTCACATGATTTCGTTAATGAAGAATAAATAAAAAAATAGATGGAGGTTGAAGTCATGAAGTTTAAAGGAATTCATCACGTATCCGCGTTAACGGCTGCGGCTTCGCGGAACTTCGAATTTTATACAAAGGTTCTTGGCATGCGCTTGGTTAAGAAGACGGTGAATCAGGACGATGTCTCGGTATACCATCTGTTTTACGGCGACGAAAAAGGAAACCCTGGGACGGAGCTTACCTTCTTCGAAATTCCGATGGCCGGTCGGACCCGTGAGGGAAACAACAGCATCTCGGCAACATCCCTTCGCGTGCCCAGTGACCGCGCTTTGGAATACTGGACCGGGCGGTTGGATGAGCACGGTGTAGAACGCGAGGAGATCAAGGAACGTGCCGGCCGATTGACACTTCTCTTCAGGGATTTCGAGGGCCAGCGCATCATTCTGGTTTCGGATGAACATAATGAGGGCGTTCCTGGGGGCATCCCGTGGGAAAAGGGACCGGTTCCGGCGGAATACGCCATTATCGGTTTAGGTCCAGTGCAGGTTACCGTGCCTAATCCAGTGCAGACCGTGAAGGTATTGACGGAGCTGATGGGTTTCCGCTACAAAGGTCAGTATGCCTCGCCTGTAGACGGGCAGCCGGCTATCCTTGTATTTGAGACAGGAGAAGGCGGAACGGGAGCGGAAGTGCACGTCGAGGAACGAACGGACCTTCCGCAGGAGCGGCTTGGTCGGGGCGGCGTTCATCACGTTGCATTCCGCGTAGAGGACGAGAAGGAGCTTCGGGCATGGATCGACCGGATTGGCGATGTGGGTTTTTCGAATTCCGGGTTTGTCGATCGCTTCTACTTCCGTTCCTTGTATTTCAGAGAGCCTAACGGTATTTTGTTCGAGGTGGCTACCGACGGCCCGGGCTTTGATACGGATGAGCATATCGAGCATCTCGGCGAATCCCTTGCGCTGCCGCCGTTCCTGGAGCCGAAGCGGGAACAGATTGAAGCGCACCTGAAGCCTCTTCATACCATTCCATCATGATGGCGCATATACGCGCAGCAAAAAGCACCGGGCAAGCCTCCATTTTGAGGCATCTGCCGGGTGCTTTTTATCTATTCATACAGCTGTGAAATGGCTTTTGCTGCTGTGCCAACATGCTCGCGCAGCTCCTGCGGAGCAATCACCTCGATTTCCGCTCCGCAGCTTAGAAGGAATGCGGAGGCCGATTCCAAGGTATTGAATTCCAAATCGGCCGCTATCCATCCGTCGTTCCGGCTTTCCATGTCGCTTCGGATTATTTTTACGTATCGCTCCCGTTCAAAGCGTTTGACCAGAGAGACGGTCATTCGAACCTGTGCCGGATACTTCGGGAGATTCTGCATGAACCGTGTCAGCGACTCCTCCCAATACTCGGCTAGATTAAAATCGGTCGGACGCTCAAAGGTATCCTCGGACATGACGGCATCCACGATTCTCGATACACGGTAGGTTCGCCGTTCGCCTTCGGATTCCGCGACCACATACCAGGTGCTGCGTTTGGCAACCAGCCCGAGCGGATGAATGATTCTTTCGACCCGCTCCTCCCCCTTCATATATTGGATTCGGGTGATACGATCCAGCCACAGCGCCTCCTGAAGCACTGTAAGATACGGATGCGATTCGCGGTAGGAGTGCCAGCCTGCGCCATCAATATGGATTTTCTCCCGAATGATTTCGGCGTCCTGCCTAACGGAGCTGGGGGAAGAGGCCAATAATTTCTGATAGGCCGCATCAAACTGCTTGCGGATTCCTAGATCCCCGATCAGCGGGCTGTGACTGGAAACCAGCAGAGAGATGAGTTCGTCAGGCGTCATCCCGGTCAGGTTCGTTCGATAGCTCTCTTCCAGCACCCAACCGCCGAGGGAGCCTCTTTCCGCATAGACGGGAATACCGGCCGAGCTTAGACTTTCCATATCGCGTATGATCGTTCGTTCCGATACCTCGAGCTGCTCCGCTAAATAACGGGTATTCTTCTTCCCCCCGTTCTGTAGCATCAGCATAATGGACAATAGACGATCCGCCCTCAAGTCATGTCACCTCTTTAATATCTGTAGAAGATAACTGTATTGTAGCACGGATATAAGACAAGGGATGTCATATATGACAGGTATGATAAGGATGTTGGGAATATTCAGTATACAGGTAGGAGGTTACGCTATGAATAAGGATGAGTATAAGCCATTACAAGGTAAAGTAGCCGTCGTTGCCGGAGCGACCCGGGGGGCCGGCCGCGCCATTGCGGTGATGCTGGGTGTTGCAGGGGCAACGGTGTATTGCACGGGACGGAGCGTACGTGGTCAGGTGTCGGATATCAAGCGGTCTGAGACGATTGATGACACGGCGGATATGGTGACGGCGCGGGGCGGGATCGGCATCGCCGTGCAATGTGACCATACCGTAGAGGAGCAGGTAAAGGCATTGTTTGAACGGATTCGCGAGGAGCAGCAAGGACGGCTGGACATTCTCGTTAATGATATATGGGGAGGCGAGAACCTCACGCACTGGAATATCCCGTTCTGGGAGCAGTTTCTGTCCGATGGATTGTTGATGCAGGAGCGGGCGGTTACCACGCACATGATTACAAGTTATTACGGTGTTCCGCTGATGGTGGACAGCGGCGGGGGATTGGTCATTGAAGTTACGGATGGATCTACGTATCGGTATCGCGGGAACTTGTACTACAGCCTGGCAAAAATTTCGGCGATCCACCTGGCTGCTGCCATGGCGGAAGAATTGCGTCCCTATCAGGTAACAGCGCTCTCCGTTACGCCAGGATTTCTGCGTTCCGAACAAATGCTGGATCACTTTGGCGTGACGGAAGACAATTGGCAGGATGCCGCAGCGCAGGAGCCGCATTTCATCGAGTCGGAGACCCCCTATTTCCTTGCGCAGGGCATTGCTGCTCTCGCAGCCGATCCGAATGTAGCCGACAAGAGCGGCAAGGCGCTCTCCAGCTGGGATTTGTCGGATGAATACGGATTTAGCGACATCGATGGGCGCAGACCGCATTGGGGCAATTATGCGAAGCAGCAAGGCCTTCCTCTTTTATAAAAGAAAAGGCATGTAAAACAGGGTGACCTACCGCCATGATGGCGAATAGGTCACCCTGTTTGGTTGTGGATTTTACCGCTGCGTATCTGAATCGTGGCAGTCGCAGGTAATCCGCACCCTGAAAGCCTTCATCCTGTTCAATCAAGTTAGGAACGGCCGCGTCTCATCGAACCCATGATCAGGCTGACGATAAATACAAGCACCACGGCACCGATCAGAGCAGGCAGGATGAAGAATCCTCCCATTTCCGGTCCCCAAGATCCGAGCAGAAGTCCACCAAGCCAAGCACCGACAAAACCAGCAATGATGTTACCGATGATACCGCCGGGAATGTCTCTGCCCATAATCAAGCCAGCAATCCAACCAATGATACCACCAACGATTAATGACCAAAGAAAACTCATTGTTAATCACCTCGTATAAGTTATAGTTGTTTGTGCCTTACTATTAACCAAAGACGTGACTTTTAAACCGGATGATGACAAAATCACTTTTTTCCAGCAGACAAAATACCGTATCTTCTTTGATAAATGCGGGGCTTTTGATTATGCTTGAATTATTGTTAGGTTGAAAATAATAAAGGAGCTGGCATGGGACTCATGGTTGAGAAATGGTCTGAAGAATATACGATTCAATCGGTTGATGCGGATTTTAAAGGGGATTGCCGTTGGTCTTCGCTGCTCAGTATTTTGCAAAGAGCGGCTGACCGGCATATTGAGGCACTCGGGATCAGTCGCGAGGAGATGATCGAGCGGGGAATGGGCTGGATGCTGATCACGCTGGAGCTTGATATGCGGCGGATGCCAAGGGATATGGAAACTATATATGTTGACACCTGGAGCCGCGGGTCCAAAGGAGCGCTGTGGCACCGGGATTATCGGATAAAGAACAGCGATGGAGAAAGGCTGGGCGAAGCTCGCTCGGTATGGGCGCTGGTGGATATCCATAAGCGCAAAATTTTGCGTCCGTCCATGTTTCCATATGAGGTGCCGATCGGTAAGGAAACGGTTGGAGAACTGCCAAGCAAAGCCGTATTACCGGAAGGAGTACAGCTGGATGAGGCTTATACGTACATGGTCCGATACAGCGGAATCGATACGAATGGTCATTTGAATAATGCCCGTTATGCAGACCTGTGTTTTGATGTGCTGAGTGAACAGGAGCTTCGGGAAGGGCAAGTGACCGGCTTCAAGATTACATATCATAACGAGGCCAGGCTGAAGGATACGATGCGGATCAGACGTTCGGCAGAAGAGAACAACAGGGTGTACGTGCAGGGGACGTCGCCGGACGGAACCAACTTTTTTGAAGCGGTTATCGTTAGGGAATCATAAACCATCAGGTGAAGTCTTTCGGAAAGGAAGAACGGCCTGACGCTTCATGGAGGGTGAACGGATGTACAAAATCATGATTGTTGAGGATGACCCCAAGCTGGCGGGGCTGCTGCAATCGCATATCGAACGGTACGGAAATGATGGAACCATCATCGAGGATTTCGATCATGTGCTGGAGCGATTCCATGAGATAAAGCCGCATATTGTTCTGCTCGACGTGAATCTGCCAAGCTTTGACGGCTACTATTGGTGCCGCCAGATCCGGTCGGTATCAACCTGTCCGATTATTTTCATATCCGGTCGGAACGGGACCCCCGATCAGTTACGGGCACTCGAGAACGGCGCGGATGATTATATCACCAAGCCGTTTGCTTATGATATCGTCATCGCCAAGATCCACAGCCAGCTTCGACGCGTATACGGTGATTATGCAGCAGCATCCGCCGAGCGTACGGTTGAGAAGGACGGGCTGGTCCTGTATCCCGAACGGATGGAGCTGATCCTTGAGGACCGGGTATCCGTACTCACCAAAAAAGAAACCATCCTTCTGGAAACGCTGCTAAGCCGGAGCCCCCGGCTGGTCACGCGCGAGACGATTCTGGAGAAGCTGTGGGATGATACGTTCGTTGACGATAATACACTCAGCGTAAATATTAACCGGGTGCGCAAACGGCTAGCGGAGTTAGGGATTGAGAACGCGCTGGAAACGATCCGCGGCTCCGGGTATCGCCTGCACACGGTTTGGAAGAGGTAAGGGAAGGTTATGAAAAAGCTGTTTTGGCGTGAGCAACTGCCCTTGATACTATTTACGGTCGCCGAGTTGTTTGTGGTGCTGCTCGTATTCTGGTATGACGGTTATGATCATCCGGTGACAGCGGCCTATGCCGTTTTCCTCGGCCTGACCATTCTGGGCGGATACTTGGCATTTCGGTACTTCACGCACCGGGATTTCTATGAGCGGCTGTCACAGCCTATCAGGTCGCTGGAGGAATCGATCAAGCATAATGAATCGGCCCCGCTGCCCACGGCCCTTAGCGAGCTCATGGAAGAGCAATACCGTCAATACCGAACGGTCATGGAGGAGTGGGAGCGCCGGCGGAAAGAGCATATGATCTTCATGAATCAATGGGTACATCAGATGAAAACGCCGCTGTCCGTCATTGAGGTGATCACGCAAGAGGATGATAACGATTCCTTCAAGAGTATATCCGAAGAGTCCGACCGGATTCGGCGCGGGCTTGAGATGGTACTCTACATGTCCAGGCTCGAAACTTTTGAACAGGATTTCAGCGTGGAGCCTGTGAAGCTCCACCAGGTTGCAGTCGATGCAGTTCACGAGAACAAGCGCTACTTTATTCACAGCCATGTGTATCCGGAAGTCCGGATCGATCCGGGCCTCACCGTCCAGACGGATGCCAAGTGGCTTCGGTTCATCATGCTGCAGCTGCTGTCCAACGCCGTCAAATATTCCGCCGGTACCGGCCTTAAAGTGACGATCCAAGCCCAACGGAGCGAGGATCACCGTCATGTTGTACTGGAGATTACGGATCGCGGGATGGGTATACCCAAATCCGACATGAAGCGGGTGTTCGACCCGTTCTATACCGGGGAAAACGGACGGAAGCTGAAGGAATCCACCGGCATGGGCTTATACCTCGTCAAGGAGGTGGTTCATAAAATGAACCACCAAATCGAGCTGGAATCCGAGCAGGGGAAAGGAACGACCGTGAGGTTGATTTTTTCGGGGTGAGACTGGCAATAAGAGTCCTGTTGGCGTGTCTGACTGGCGATGGCCCATGACGTCAAGTAAGGTTATTAACTGTTAAGATAAACGCGGGTAGGCGCCGAGTAAGGTTAATCAGACAATATCTAAGTCATTCTTAGATTACGGAGCGGTACAGTAATGCCCATAAATACTTAAGAGAGTACCTTATCTCGGGCAAACGATGATTATTGAATCATCATACAACCCTGAGATAAGGTTCTTTTTTGTTCTAAAGACTAAGTAGGCATCTGCACGTACCAGCGAAAGAGGACGAAACGATTCCGAAGAAGCGAAGCGTTCGCCTTGCACCCGAATTTTCACCACAGTGTAATCGTTCAGAAAATTCGGGGGCAACAGCGATCGTAGGAACGTTACGTACTTGGAGCGGTCTAAAAGCGCAAAAGTGACGTGCTCGGAGCTCTATTACTTTTAGTAAAAACATGAATCTTACACCGATGTAAGATTGGTGAAAGAGTGATCGATAGGAGAAGCTCCGCCGGATGCTATACACTAACCTTACAAGATATGAATAACGAAGGTGAGGTTTACAAGATGGAAATACTGAACGTGCGCAATCTGGGCAAAGTCTACAAGGCCGCGGTGTCCCACGAGGCGCTTTCCAATATCAATTTGAGCATCAACGAAGGGGAATTCGTTGGCATCATGGGACCATCCGGGAGCGGAAAAACAACGCTGCTTAACATGATATCCACCATCGACCGTCCCACATCCGGGGAGATTCTTATTGGCGGGGAAGATCCGTTCCGTTTATCCCAGGATAAACTCGCGATGTTTCGCCGCCGAGAGCTCGGGTTTGTCTTTCAATCCTTCAACCTGCTGAATACGCTGACGGTGAAGGAGAACATCCTGCTGCCCTTGGCGCTGGACGGGGTGGATCTGGATGAGATGAACCGCCGGGTCGGCATATTGGCCGAGAAGCTGGGCATTACATCGATCCTGGATAAGCGGACTTACGAAATATCGGGGGGACAGGCGCAGCGGACGGCCGTAGCACGTGCGATGATCCATGTACCGAAGCTGGTCCTGGCCGATGAACCGACGGGGAACCTGGACTCCAAATCGGCGCGCGACGTCATGGAGATTATGGACCGGAGAAACAAAGAGGACAAAGTGACGATGCTGCTGGTCACCCATGATCCGGTTGCCGCAAGCTACTGCAATCGGGTGGTGTTTATCAAGGACGGTCAGTTGTACAACGAAATCACATACGGTGAGAGCCAATCGGCCTTTTATCAAAAAATCATCAATGTGTTATCGCTGCTGGGAGGTTCGGGACATGAATTTTCGCCAGTTCGCCATTAACAACGTGCTGCGCAGCAAGCGCACGTATATCGCCCATTTCCTGAGCAGCGCCTTCTCGGTCATGATTTTCTTTACCTACGGGCTGCTGTCGTTTCACCCGCAGCTGAAGGATGGCCTGGTCTCCTCCAGCGATACCATGTCCATGCTGGGTACGATGGGCATGACGGTATCCCAGTACATTGTGTTTGTCTTTTCGTTCTTTTTCCTGCTGTATTCCGTAGGAGCCTTTATCAAAGTCCGGAAGAAGGAATTCGGCATACTCCTGATTCTCGGAATGTCCCGCAAGCAATTGAACCGGATGCTGTTCATCGAAAATATATTGATTGGCCTTGCGGCGATCATAGCCGGGATCGGGACGGGCGTTCTGTTCTCGAAACTGATTCTGTTAATCAGCGCGAAGCTGCTGGCCGTGGATAATGGACTTCCGTTTTATTTTCCGCTCAAAGCGCTTCTTCTCACAGCAGCGGCTTATGCCGTCCTGTTCCTGCTGATTGCACTGTGTTCTTCGTTCATGCTGAGGAAGGGTACGCTGCTTGCGCTCGTGAAAGCGGAGGAAAGCCCCAAACCGCAGCCCAAAGCCTCGCCTTGGCTGGCCGTGCTGGCTGTCCTGTTGATTGGTGCCGGATACGGTATGGTTTTGGCTTTTGCGATTCTCCAAATCTTTAATTTTATTCTGCTGTTTGGAGGCGTTGTTCTCGTTGTCATCGGCACGTATTTTCTCTTCACCCAGTTCAGCGTATATTTTATGCGGTATTTGCAGAAGAAGGAGCGATTTTTCTTTCGTCGAACCAATCTGCTGACAATCTCGGAGCTCCTGTACAGAATCAAGGACAATGCGGTGATGTTTTTCCTCGTTTCGGTTATCTCGGCATCTGCCTTTACCGGCATCGGGACCACGCTCGCAATTGGAGATCCGGGCCTGTCGGCCATGGAGAACCCATATGCCTACACATATTCCATGTATGATGAGGACGCTGATAAAGGGAATCGGCATCTTGATATCATCAGGGAGGAGCTTAAAAAAGGCGGATTCGATTATGAGGAGGCGGAGGTTACCCCGATTTTCTCGGATAACGGGGTGCAGCTGATTAAGCTGAGCGAATATAACGGTCTCATTCAGTCGCTGGGATACCCGGCAGAAACATTAGGCGACCTGGAAGGGATCTTGACTCCGGGAACGGTCTCTGAGAAGAACAGCTACCGAATCAACGGTCCCTTAAATAGTCAGTTCGAGGTATTAAACGGCAAGAAATCGGAAATCGTCAAGGTGTTCAAAGCCGAAACGTTTATTGCCGTACCGGCAACCTATGGCGAGACGCTGGTCGTATCCGACCGCTTGTACGACGATGTGTTCAAGGCACAGCAGGATCAGGATGAGGAGTACGGTTATGCGGCATACCATACGTTTTACGTACAGGATTGGAAGAATACTGGGGATGTATCCAGAGCGATTCTGGATCGTCTCAACGAGAATGAGGACTACAGTTATTATGTAAAATCATTGTATATGGATTGGAAAAGCGCTCAGCAGCAGAACGGCATTCTGCTTATGGTAAGCGGCTTGGTCGGCATCGTGTTCTTCACCTTCGCGGCAAGCTTTGTTTATTTCCGGCTGTACGCGGATCTTGCCCGGGACGAACAGCAGTATCGCATGATTGCGAAGGTCGGACTCAGCAAAAAAGAGCTTGGCACTATCATTACCAAGCAGCTTGTCATTATGTTCTTTTTACCAATGCTGATCGCACTTATTCATAGCGGTGTTGCTTTCGTAGCCCTGCAGCAGCTGGTAGACTTCTCGATTGTTGGGCACAGTTTGAAGATCTTTATCTTCTTCCTGAGCATACAGGTCATCTATTTCTTTATTACTCGGTGGCGTTATCTGGACCGTCTCAACAAAATCATTCAGTAAATATCGCCATTTCTTCGTTGAAAAGTGCCAAAACGGGTATGTTATTACAAGAAGCACTTACAACGAGAAGTGGGGGCGAATCCAATATGAATGATCACAGCATATTAAAGACGGGGGCAGTCGAGACTGAAGAGATTACGCCGGATATTCTTTCCTTGCGTACGGTGATGGTGAACGTTCAGATGATCGGTACGCCGGGGACGGGCGACTGGGTACTGATTGATACGGGACTCGGAAATTTTGAAGGGTCCATTGTTGAAGAAGCTGAGAAAAGATTCGGGAAGCCGCCGGTTTGCATTGTACTCACCCACGGCCATTTCGACCATGTCGGGAATGTGAAGGAATTGGCGGACCGCTGGAGCGTACCTGTCTACGCTCATCGGGATGAACTCCCATTCCTTACGGGACAAGAAGACTATCCACCAGGCGATCCAAGCGTGGGCGGCGGATTGATGGCCCGCGTTGCCCCGATGTATCCGAACAAAGCCATCGATCTGGGCTCCAGGATACAACCGCTGCCGGAGGACGGCAGCGTGCCGGGTCTTTCTGAATTTAAATGGCTGCCGACACCGGGCCATAGCCCCGGCCATATTTCTCTGTTCCGCGAGCGGGATCGAGTCCTCGTAGCGGGAGATGCAGTGATTACGGTGAAGCAAGAGTCGGCTCTAGCCGTCATCGGGCAGGAGAAGGAGCTGCATGGTCCGCCGATGTATTTTACCCCGGATTGGGATCTTGCGCGGGAGTCGGTTCGCCGCCTGTCAAGCTTGAATCCCGGAGTTCTGATCACGGGCCACGGAGTTTCGATGCGGGGTGAGGAGCTTTCGGCTTCACTTGAACGGCTAGCTCGGGATTTTGACCGTTTGGCCGTTCCCGAGCAAGGTCGGTATGTGGATGAGGAACCAAATTGAATGAGGACGGATCCATCATCCGTTTCATGATATGAACGTTTTATAGGCTGAACGAGACACCGTGAGGGCGATGACCTTGCGGTGTTTTTTATATGAGGACAGATGAACAGGCCGGCAAAGTTAATCGCGTATTTTTCATTTTATCGATATAATTCTTATACTAGGCATGCGAGAAGATCTTATATTCATAGCTGCGGAGCTTAAGAACTTATAATATTTCAACAATGCAATGTATGGGGGATTAATGATGGCAAGAATATTGGTGGTTGAAGATGAAAAACCGATTAGCGACTTGATTACAATGAATTTGAAGCTTGTGGGGCATCAGTTTTATAAAGCTTTCAATGGGGTGGAGATGCAGTCAATTCTGGAACAGGAGAAGGTCGATCTCATTTTGCTCGACGTTATGCTGCCCGGTTTGGACGGTTTTGAGCTGATGAGACGCAATCGGCATCTAAATGTTCCAATTATTTTTATTACCGCTAAAGATTCATTATATGACCGTATTACAGGGTTTGAACTCGGCGCGGATGATTATATTATTAAACCTTTTGAAATTTTGGAGCTGCTTGCACGCATAAATGTGGTTTTACGTCGAAACACACAGGAACATGACGGATTTATAGCGGACGGGGTAGATGTCCGTTTGGCGGCTCGGAAGATTTACAGGAACGGACAACTTATTGAATTGACTGCAAGAGAGTTTGAACTGTTGGAGGTTTTGATTCAGAACAGAAATATTGCGTTGTCCAGGGAAAAGCTGTTGGAGCTTGCCTGGGGATATGAATTTGAAGGCGATACCCGCACCGTGGACGTACATATCAGCCAGCTTCGCAAAAAACTAGGGTGGGAAGAACGCATAAAAACGATATATAAGCTTGGTTACCGTCTAGAATCGGAGGAGTGAGGCATGCAATTTTGGCAGAAAACACTACTGGTAGTGCTTATCTTATTCATTCTGACCCTTGATATAAGCGTAATTATGATTATGAAAAAAAGCTGGCAACTTAACATGGAAAGAGAGATTCAAAGGGCATCCAGTGAGCAGGCGTTGATTGCCAACAACATCTATGAAAATTTGAATTCCATCAAATCCCGGGGGATGTCCATCAATGACGCCGTATTATCTGACGTTGCACGGTCTTATGCAGATTATTATCGACAACAGGGAATCGCTTTACAACTGTGGGATCGGGGACAGTTAGTTTATAGCGACGAGTCTGCTACAAAGGACGTGCCTATAATACAAAATGAACAAGCAGATGAAGAAACGGTGCGCAAAGTTACCATATCCAAAGAGCTGCCGGCTCCTTACGAGCACCTCTTGCTGACATACCGGCGGGATATCGAAGAGTTGTATGCCAAACAAGGCGAATTAAATCGTTATTTTGTTTATATCAATTTTATTGCCAGTCCAATTCTTATAGCTTTGCTGTTTATCCTGATCCGACAGTTAACAAAACCTTTGCGGTTATTATCCAATACGACCAAAAATATCGCAGAAGGAAATTATGGTGAGCGGGTGACTTTAAAGAACAACGACGAATTTGGAGAATTGGCCCAGAATTTCAACCGAATGGCCGAAGCCGTGGAACGTCATGTAACCGAGCTTTCTGCTATGGCTGAGGCAAAGCAAAGAATTGTCGATAACCTGGCTCACGAACTGAGAACCCCTCTGACAAGCATGCAGGGCTTTGCCCAATATTTGAATTCCGCAAACATTGGCGAGGAGGAACGAATGACGGCCAGCGGTTATATCTGGAGTGAGACATTGCGCTTGAAAAACCTGGTCTTTAAGCTGTTGGATCTTTCCATCCTAAGTCACCAGCCGGTAGAACGTACACCTGTGTCGGTTATTGATCTGTTTGAGTCTGTCCGGCGAACGGAACACAATAATTTGAAGATGGCCGGAGTTGATCTTGTCCTGCAGGCTGAAATCGACAGCGTATGGGGGGATCGTGATTTACTAGCGTCTTTTCTGATCAATTGCATTGAAAATTCAATTCACGCTTCATCCGAAGGTTCGGAAATCAGACTACTTGCTTATGAACAGAATTCCGCAGCTGTACTCGAGGTGCGCGACTTTGGAAAAGGTATGAATGCCAAGCAGGCTGAACTTGCGTTTGAGCCATTCTATCGAGTGGACAACGCCCGTTCGAGCGTACATGGGGGAGCAGGACTTGGCTTATCTTTATGCCGTCAAATTGCGGAGGCGCATCAGGCGATGCTGTTTCTCGAATCCGAGGAACATATTGGCACAACCATTCGAATTAATTTACAACTTCATAACAACAAGCTTCTAACTCGATAACATGTTTAAGTTAAGGTATGTATAGGCGGCCAAGCTACATAAAAAGCGGAGGTTATAACTGTGAACAAAAAGAATGTCCTGGCGACTCTCGCCATATTCGCCATTTCTGGCGGATTGCTTGCAGCCAGCACGTTTGCTGTCCTGCATTTTGTCCCCCCGTCTGTACCTGAACGGTATGGGGAATCTGCGCAGCAAGGAATACCTGAAACGACTTTAGCAAACAGCAAGATCCCAGTTTTAAAGGTAGAAGCGCCAATTCCGGCAACGACAGTTAAGGACTATCTGGAACAAACGATGACGGACGAGGATATTCAACGAATCTATCATTATTTTGACGACATTAAGGATGGAGCGGAAGCAAGTAACCGAAAAATGACCGATCAGGAGGCTAAAAGGCTGAAGGTATTGAAGGAACAATATAACTATGAAGGCATTCGTCCTCAGAAGCCTTTGCCCCTTAAAGAGGGAAACTATAGTTTCTATTTAGACTTGAATAAAGCAACTTATGTATATCCCGAGCGGCATCTGACAGATGAGGAATTATTGCAGTATATTGATTGGCACTCCCGAGTGAATTTTGCTCTGAGCAAACGGATCGTCAAGCCCCAGCCCGATACGAAAGATATAAGTGAAGCAGATGCGTTGGCAAAGGCTCATGACAGCGTAACTCGTCTGTTTGATGTCGATGTCTCTAAACTGAAAGTAATCACATCATATAATAAATTTGGTCCTGGGCAAATTGGGGAATGGTTTGTTCTTTTTCAGCCTTACAATGTGGAGAGTCTGCAAGCTAGCGGAGAAACTTATTTTATGTATGATGTGTTCATAGATTCTTTGACTGGGAATGTGATTGATACGACGCTTTTCAACTCTAACTATAAGAGAACGCCAATCACAGCAGTTATGAAAGAGCAGATCAGCCAGGATCACAGTTGGATCGATGCGGCTAAATCAATTGTGAGAGAGAAACAGGGTGAAACTCGCAAAATCACAAATGCGTCAATCATTGAAGATGTCAAATATGATCAGCGCGGTATTGTAGCCATAACCATCAACTTGGAAGACGGTAACAAATATATAACAGAATTGCGATATCCCGAAAAAACGTTACGATGTCTTTTATATGAACCAGCTCTATAGTAGTTATTGTCATAGTATATGTTCTATACAAAACCGAACAAACTTGCATGTGATAACAGAGAACTCATTCAGAATTGGTTTGTCTAATTAAATCATCTACAATTTATCACCAGACAAAAATCCCATTTCTATTATGAAGTGGGATTTTTGTGTCAACTAACCTTATCGAAGATAAACAAGTTAACTTTTAAGAATGTATTAAAAATATTAGCTAAAAGAAATCATAGTAGGGGTGCATGATGAAAAAAACGTTTCTCTTAATGATCTTATTCCTATTCTTTCTTATCAATTTACCAGATCAGAGTAATGCAGCAGCTGGCCAATCTAAGATCATATTAGATGGTCAGGAAGTGATGTTGCCTTCTGATGTCCAGGTTACAGTGGTTAATAAGCACGTGATGGTCCCGATTCGTGTTGTTGCTGAAAATCTAAAGTTTGGTGTGGATTGGGATCAAACATCGCATTCTGTAACAATCCAACAAAATTCGAAGACAATCTCTTTACACGTTGACCAAAGAGAAGCGATGGTAGCTGAGACGCCCATATTACTGGATGTTGCACCTCAAATTTTGAATAAAAGTGTAGTGGTTCCTCTACGCTTCGTAAGTGAACAGATGGGACTCGCTGTGAGCTGGGACAACAAGGGTAAAATTGTATATTTGACAAGCAGTACCAATAATTCTGCTCAAACGGAAGCTTCTGCTCCCCATTCAGAAAACAGTGAACAAGTATCGTTAACACATATCAGCGAAATTGATTTTGTGAATAACCAGCTTGTTGTAAGCTTGAATGGGATTGTTACACCGATTATTTCTAATTTAAAAGATCCTAATCGAATTGTTATTGATTTACCTAATACAACGTTTGGTGATTTATCTCAACCACTAGCCTCGGGATCTATGGCTAAGTTGGATGTTAGTGGTCAACCCAATGTATCGGAAGTGAGATATTCGTTATTTAATCGTGATCCAGATCAAATCAGAATCGTCATTGAAATGAATCGAGATAGTATAATTCAAGTTCATCATGAGTTTATCGGTGATCAACTGATTATTGATTTAAATGATACAGGCGATTTCGAATCTCCTATTCAAGAACCCTTGGCAGGTGAGCGGGGGAGAAAGATTGTAGTGATCGATCCTGGACATGGAGGAAGTGACCCGGGAACGACAAGTATTTCTAATAAACATGAAAAAGATTTTAACCTTGCATTATCTCTAAAAGTGCAAGAACTCCTTTTGAAGGAGCCTGAGATCGAAGTATTGATGACCCGCGATAGTGATGTGTACCCTACCCGAACAGAACGTGTGCAGCTTGCCAATACATTAAATGCCGACGTATTTGTATCTATACATGGAAACAGTGTTCTTGAGTCACCTCAGGCCAATGGTACAGAGACTTATTATTATCAGCGAAGCAGCAGTAAACAGCTGGCTAACGCTATACACAAGCGCTTAATCAATGCAATGGGGCTTAAAGGCCGCGGTGTGAAGGATAAAAGTTTTCAAGTCATTAGAGAAACGAAAATGGCTGCTGTCCTATTGGAAATTGGATTCCTGAGCAATATCTCCGACGAAAAAGCAATGCTATCCAATACCGTACAATACAAAGCTGCTCAAGCTATTGTCGATGGAATTAAAGAATATCTGAGCATCAAGTAAGGAAAACGGACGGGCTGCCATGGATCATTCAGGAAGGAGAGATACACATTAAGGAGTTTATTTCTTTACAGTATAAGAAGTTTGGACATCCTCTTGAAGTGTTGGAATTAGAACAACGAGTAGACGATAAACAACTTCAGCACGATGAAATAGTGGTTCGAATGATTCTTAGTCCAATTAATCCTTCTGACCTAATTCCGATTCAGGGTGCCTATAAACATCGAATTCAGCTGCCAGCAGTACCAGGGTATGAAGGGGTTGGTGTTGTTGAAGCTGTTGGTTCATCCGTAACACTATCCCTTTTAGGTAAAAGGGTACTGCCTCTACGTGGTGAAGGAACTTGGCAACAGTACGTGAAAACGAAAGCCAATCTTGCAATTCGGGTTCCCGTTGAAATTGATAACGAAACAGCCAGCCAAATGTACATTAACCCTATGACAGCGTGGCTTATTTGTAAAGAAGAATTGGGGTTAAAGTCTGATGATGTATTCATTGTAAATGCTTGCGGTTCTGCTATAGGACGTATTTTTGCACAGTTTTCAAAGGTGTTTGGATACAGATTGATTGCGGTGGTAAGAAATGATAGCCATACCCAGGATCTGTATTCGCTTGGTGCTTGGGCAGTAATTGACACGTCTAAAGAATTGCTTGTCCCTCGAGTTTTGGAATTGACTTGTGAGAGGGGGGCAACGGCGGGTATTGATAGCATTGGCGGGCAAGATGGACACGACCTGATTGAGTGTATCCATCCAGGTGGCACAGTCTTAAATATTGGTCTTATGTCAGGAACTCAAATGAATTGGGCTCAGATACACCAAAAACATTCTAATATCAGAGTGAAACCATACTGGCTTAGGAGATGGATTGAAGGTATCTCCGATGTTCGGTGGCATGAAACTTTTGGTGAGGTATTCCAATTGGTGATAGATGGGGAATTGACCATTCAAGCGCCAAGAACGCGTTTTAGTCTACGGGAATATGAGAAAGCAATTATAGAAACTCAACAAAGTGGTCACATAGGGAAAGTGATTTTGGAACCATTTTCATTCAACTAACGTACGAATGGTCTTCGAACGGAAACATGAAACTATAATCATTGATTCTTGAGAACGTTAATTCAATATGAAAATGATTAACGGATTTGTGCGAAAATGAAGGTGATGGCACAGCAGATATTTTAAAAAATATGAACTGGCGTGAACCTAAGCGCGCTCTCAGGCATCTAACTTATGTAAGGCCAAGGAAGTGTTGCAAAGGAGGTCTACCAATGTGAACAAGAAATCCAATATAGAACGCGATGTCCAGCTTGCCAAGCATGGGGATCGGGAAGCCTTTAGCAGGCTGGTCCACGCTTGCGAGCGTAATTTGTATGGATTAGCTCGCTTGTATCTGAGGCGGGAAGAGGATTGCGCGGATGCCGTACAGGAAGCGATTTATAAATCCTTCGCAGCGATGTCGACCTTAAAGGAGTCTGCTTATTTTAGAACATGGCTGTCCCGAATTCTTATTCATGAATGCCTGCAACTGCTGCGCTCCCAGCAGCGGCTGCGGACGGTCGAACTTGCCAATGGGGGTGCCGATGCACTGCCGTATGAAGCGATCGAACTCAACGAAGCCGTGACTCATCTGGAAGATGATTTACGCAAAGTTATTCAGCTTCACTATTATCGGGATATACCGATCAACCATATCGCCAAGATGGTAGGTATACCGGAAGGAACGGTGAAATCCCGGCTGTACCGGGCGCGTGCCATATTGGCGGAAAGATTGGATCCTTCCACGGAAAGGAACGTGAGCCATGACCCGATAGTGTGTAAGGAGCCGAGTCTTAGGAACTTTGCTCCTATACTCATGATGATCCGGACGGCTAGGCTTATCGGGGATTACGATATCATTCATAGATCATGGGGTGTAACGGCTTAATGGAAACGAAAATCGATTAACATTCATTGCATGGTGCTGCTTACGGAAAAGGATCTTCCGGCGGAAGATTTTTATCGGAAACACGGTTTTGAAGTGAAGAAGGATATTATTTTTATGGCCAACAGGTTTTAGTCGGCGGGATATATTGAAAAATAGGGGAGCTGTCTTGATGTCGGTGCGTGTTCTTAACTAACCAAATTGTATAGGACTCTGGCTTGTGTTTTGGCAAAAACCTACTATACGTGAGGTTTATTTGTCATGGCGCGAAGGCTCTGGGTCCACCTGGTTAAGAACACAACAGCCATCCCATATATATTGACTGTACAGCCGTGCCCCGGGCACGGCTTCCCGCTTGGGGGACAGAAGGTGGACGATGGTTCATGGACTTCTGTCCTTTTTTTATTACTGCAGCACGTATGGGGTTACGTGTGTTCTTTTCCAGGGGCAATAACCACCCCATATTCAGGAAAAGAGCGTGATTCATATGATGAATTTTATAGAAGAAGTGAAAACCAAGGTTCGTTTGCAGGAAGGCGTTCAGGTCATCGAACAGCTGCTGGTAGCAAGTTATATGCGGCCCGGTATTTCAACCAAAGAGCTGGCACGACATACGTATCTACCGGTTCCAGTCACTGCGGCAATCAAGAAGGAGCTCATCAAGACAGGTGCTCTCATTCAAGAGCGGGGAGTTCGCTGCACCTCTGCCGGGAAGGCCTATGTTGAACATGAACTGGGATACGGGGGGATCGATCTAGATCTGTATCAGAAGCTTATGGCCGAAGAAACCGATTGGCGGCCGGAGCTTTCTGATGTACTAGCGAGGCTCACGGAGATCCTGGAGCAGCGCCCCCAAGTCGATGTTCAGATCGACCAATCCCAATGCACGGTTGAGACGAGTCTTCGGAGAGCCGTTCTGTGTCTGAGGGAGCACAGTCTGATCGGCAAGAACATCCTGTGCGTTGGCGATGACGACCTTGTGAGCATTTCGCTGGGTCTGCTGCTTAAACGGCTGTTCCCGAACGCAAAGGACCAGAGAGCCGCCATTACCGTAATGGATATCGATGAGCGATTCCTGCGGTATATCCAGGTCGCGGCTGCAAAAGAAGGCTTAGCGGTTACTTGCAGACATATCGATCTCAGGCGCCCTTTGCCTGAGGGCTGGAGCGGGCAATATGATTGTTTTTTTACGGATCCGCCCTATACGCTTCAAGGGCTGACCCTGTTCTTATCCAGAGGGATTAGCGCGTTGAAACACGAGAAGGGATGCCCCATCTTTCTCTCCTTCGCGCACAAATCCCCCGATTTCACATGGTCCATGCAGCGTGAATTCGTTCGTATGGGGTTGTCGGTAAAGCAGGCGCTGCTTCATTTCAATCAATATATCGGAGCGCAGATGATCGGCAACAGCGGTCAGATGATCGTGCTAACAACGACGGAATTTACGGAGCCTCATATTACGGATTCTTTCGAGGAGGAGCTCTACACAGGCGAGGTTAGGCGAACGGTCCGAACTTACAGATGCATCCAATGTCAGGGCGAGCTGCAGGTAGGCGTTCAGGGTGATTATTCTACGATCGAGGATTTGAAGAAGCAGGGCTGTCCCGTATGTGCCAATCTTACGTTCACACGGCTGGCTAAGAAAACGATCTGACTTATCTTTGTGGAAACAATCGAGGGGAGGTTATAATAGGGGGACAGAGGAAGGGGAGGGCTATGAAAGTATTAGTGTTGGCTGAGAAGCCGTCCGTTGCAAAGGAAATTGCGAGAGTAATGGGCAGCCGCGAGAAGCAGAAGAATTATTTTGAAGGACCGAAATATATTGTGACCTGGGCGCTTGGACATTTGGTAGGACTTGCCGAACCCGAGGACTATGATAAGAAGTACCAGACTTGGGCGCTGGAGGATTTGCCGATTCTCCCGGATAACCCAAGGCTTAAGGTGCTGAAGGAGACAAGCCACCAGTTCAAGACGGTTCAGCACCTGATGAAGCGCCCGGATGTCGGCGAGATGATTATTGCCACCGATGCTGCCCGTGAAGGGGAACTGCTTGCACGCTGGATCCTCAAAATGGCGAAGTGGAACAAGCCGTTCAAGCGGCTGTGGATTTCTTCCCAGACGGATAAGGCGATCAAGGAAGGTTTTGCATCACTCAAGCCGGGGCAGCTGTTCGAACGGCTGTATGAATCCGCACGCTGCCGGGCGGAAGCGGATTGGATGGTTGGACTGAATGTGACGCGTGCGCTGACAACCAAATTTAATGCACAGTTGTCGGCAGGCCGGGTTCAGACGCCAACGCTCGGGATGATCATGGACCGGGAGAAGGAAATCGTGAATTTCCGCTCTCAGGAATATGAGACGCTGCAGGCGGATCTTGGGAATTTTGAGGTTTCTTGGCGTCCGGCCGGCAGAGACGGTCGTCTATTCGAGAAGGATAAAGCGGCCAAGCTGAAGCAGAAGCTGGAGGGCAGCACCGGTAAAATCGTCAGCGTGAAAAAGAGCGAGAAAACCGAGCCGCATCCGCTGGCCTATGATTTGACCGAATTACAGCGGGATGCCAACCGCCGATTCGGGTTCTCGGCCAAGCAGACCTCGAACGTGCTGCAGCGCCTGTATGAGCAGCATAAGCTGGTCACCTATCCGCGTACGGACAGCCGTTACCTGACATCGGATATGGTCGGAACGTTGAAGGAGAGACTGGCGAGCATCGCGATCGGGCCCTATGCCTCCATTGCACGTCCGCTGCTGCGTAAAAATTTATCGCCGGGCAAAAGGGTCGTGGATGACAGCAAGGTTACGGATCACCATGCCATCATTCCGACCGAACAGACCGTGCTGCTGAATCAGCTGTCAGTGGATGAGCGCAAGCTGTACGATCTTATCGTACGCCGGTTCATCAGCTTGTTCTATCCTCCTGCCCGCTACGATAACGTATCGGTTACAGTCCAGATTGAGGGAGAACAGCTCTACGCGAAAGGGACTACGATCAAGGACAGCGGTTGGCGAGAGGTATATGGCGGCGATTATGATGATGACGCTGAAGACGAGCAGGACGAGGTTCAGGGACAGTCTTCCGGCAAGCTCCTGCCGGAACTGCGAGAAGGAGAGTCGGTGAAGGTGGTCCGCTGCGTACTGAAACCGGGACGGACCCAGCCGCCGAAGCGTTATAACGAAGCAGCGCTGCTCTCCCAGATGGAGAAGCACGGCCTAGGAACCCCAGCGACTCGGGCTGATATCATCGAGAAGCTGGTTAGCTCGGATACGATCGAACGGCAGGGACAAACCCTCCATCCGACAGGCAAAGGCAAGCAGCTCATCGAGCTTGTCGCCCCTGAGCTGAGAACACCGGAGCTCACGGCACGCTGGGAGGCCGAGCTCGAACGGATCGCGAAGGGGCAAGGTAAGCCCGAACCGTTCTTGCGTGGAATTCGGGACATGACCAAGAAGCTGGTCACGGATGTGAAGGGAAGCGAAGCGGAGTACAAACCGCATAATGTCTCGAACAGCCACTGTCCGGATTGCGGGACAAGACTGCTGGAGAAGAAGACCAAGCGCGGCAAGCTGCTTGTCTGCCCGAGTGACGATTGCGGATACAAGCGTTCAGGCGAGAAGCGTCTGTCCAATCGCCGCTGTCCGCAGTGCCACAAGAAGATGGAGATGAAAGAAGGCAAGGCGGGGCTGTTCGTGCAGTGCCTGGGCTGCGGCATTACGGAAACGTTGAAGAAGGATGCCAAGCATGTGAACAAACGCGAGGAGCGGAAGCTCGTGCAGCAATATAGCAAACAGGAGTCGATCGGTTCGAACCTGGGTGACCTGTTGAAGGCGGCACTTGAGCAGAAGGGGAAGGAATAATCTGCTTAAGGCATCTCCCCATTGCTTGAAAAGCGATTTTATTGCCGTCGCTAGCATAACCTCGGGTAGAATGGCTCATTCTACGGACAGGGGGTGATTTGCATGCCGAATCATAAAGCAAGAAAAAGCGAAAACCAGCAGAACAAATCAAGCATTCTTGAGGAGAGCAAGACCCTCAAACCGAAAAAGGCTGCAGACTATGTTCCGAGCCTGAATGAAATATCCAAGAATGAATCATAAGTTTTGAGTAGGGGTTGAGCATGGCCTGGCTGTCATTATGCCGGACACGGGTTCGTTGGAATTATGACGCTCGGCCGTGTCCTAATAATGGCATTCATAGATGGGCATGATCCAAGATTATTTAGCCGGCATTGTCTTCATTCGCCTGCAGTTTTATAATAGCCATAGAATGTAAAGCAAATGGCTGATTGGGGAAGATCGATCAGTTGGAATGGGGGTGCGTGAACCAACGTGAGACCTGCACTGATCGTTTGGTTTATTTTTATCAATGCGGTAGCCTACCTGGTCATGTCGGAGGATAAACGGCGTGCCCGAATGGGACGGGATCGGGTTCCGGAGAGAACGCTGTTTCTGCTGGCTGCCATAGGCGGGGCCTTGGGTGTATGGATTGCCATGTACCGCAAGCGTCATAAAACGAGGCATTTATCATTTAAACTGGGCGTGCCGCTGTTGCTAGTCGTGAATGTCGCGCTATACACGTACTTCTGGGGATAGTCTGTTTAATCTGAACTACATAGGAATATCACAGCGAGTCAGCAAGCTCGTTTCATATCGGCATGAAGTTGTTTAATAATAAGTAGTAGGTCTTTTAACTGTAGTAGGTCTCTTAACTATAGAAAGAGGTGGCCTGTATGCTTTTTACTAAAATTCTTCTAGCTTACGACGGCTCCAAAGCAGCGAATAAAGCGCTCGGACGTGCGGTTGAACTTGCCAAGGTAACACCGGGAGCTGCGCTGGATGTCATTCATGCTTACGATTTTCCGCGTTTCTTCGTTGGGGAAGGGCTTGCCCCAATTCCAGCTTCACTTAATAAAGATGTCTACGATCTTGCTGTGCAGACGACAGAGGAAATTCGTGAGCGGATTGAGAATTCAGGCGTCACCGGCCAAGTGGAGATGATCCAGGGTCCTCCCGCTGAGGTCATTCTGGAGTATGCGAATCAGAACGGAAGTGACCTGATTGTCATCGGCAGCCGCGGTCTTGGCGGTATCCGCGAGTTCGTATTGGGCAGCGTCAGCCATAACGTAGTGCAGCATGCCAAGGTTCCGGTACTGGTTGTAAAATAATGTGTGGGGACGCTTAGGCGTCCCTTTTTTATAGAGTTCGATTATAGATGAGGTGTTTCATTCTCCAAGGTAAGCTTATCGGCCAATATGGAGGCAGTCTGATAGGCTCTCTGTAAATCGCTGCATACGATTCGATGGATAATAAAATCATGCTTGTGTTCGTTTAAGTATTGCCCCAGCTTCTCCGCTTGCCTGATCCCTTCGTTTATGAGCCCTCGCTGGCTCCACCCTCCGCGGTACCCTTCTTCATCTTGACCATGCCTTACGAGATAGATAGCCATTGGTTCCTCCTTTGTAATAGATTCTGCTTAGTAAGATTCAAATATAGATATCGGATTAAAGTTTTGTCGTATTTCATATTCATGTCGGATGATATGATTTCGACACTCGCCCCCATCTTCCTTGTAAGTAATTACAATTAAAGAGCAGAATCCGGTCTTATTTTATTCTCCGATAATACTTTTCCCTTACCCTCTATGCAGCAGCAAAAAAAGGTTCTCGCTCCAGCGGAGCGGACGAATCGTGGATGGAGAAGCGAAGCGTTCGCCTTTAAACACGGGAAACATCCATTATAGTTCAATCCAGTTTCCTGTGTTTAACAGCCGATCGGAATCACGATGCGTCAGCGCAGCGCTGACTATGCTCCACATGAACTGCTCACGGCTTTTCATGTTCAGCAGTTGTCTACGCTTTCTAATGCCGCAATCTCCAAGATGTTTTTGCTGCAGCATTGCTCACTCCCTAGATACGAACATTATTTTTTATGTAAATCCGATTGTTCGTGTTTAGGTTGACATTTGGTGTCAGAAATTGATAAACTGAGGATGTTGAGGTTCAAAATAACTTATGAAGCATGATTGATGAAATTTAATATTTCTCGTATAAAGCCGGGGATATGGCCCGGAAGTCTCTACCCGGAAACCGTAAATTTTCGGACTACGAGGGAATACAAACGGTGCGGCTACGACGGGGCTTGGTTTCATGTTTGCCTCTTTGGCGGCGGATGCGCAAGACTCTTCTGCTTGACGCAGGCAGCAGCGTTCGTAATCCTTGTATGTCCGAGACCTGCACAGATTTTGTGTTTACGGGATCGGACTTTTTTTTCAGCAGTAACCATTATATTGTCGAATTTCGAAGAAAGCGGGGGTAACTCATGACAGCACAAGTAGGAGTCATTATGGGAAGCCAATCAGATTGGGATACGATGTCCCATGCATGCCAGGTGCTAGACGAGCTTGAAATTCCTTATGAGAAAAAAGTCGTATCCGCTCACCGGACGCCGGACTTAATGTTCCGGTATGCCGAGGAAGCGGAGGGCCGGGGGCTTCGCGTCATTATCGCCGGAGCCGGCGGGGCCGCTCACCTGCCCGGAATGGTCGCGTCGAAGACGGTATTGCCGGTTATCGGCGTTCCGGTTAAATCGAAAGCGCTGAAGGGGCTGGATTCATTGTTGTCGATCGTGCAGATGCCGGGCGGCATTCCGGTAGCAACCGTAGCGATCGGTAAAGCGGGAGCAACTAACGCCGGATTGCTCGCCGCCCAGATTTTGGGCACTTCGGATGCGGGGATTCGGGAAAGAGTGCAAGCGCGCCGGGATCGTATCCGTGACGAAGTGCTGGAAAGCAGCGATAACCTATGATGGAGAACGGAGCACAGCAGACGAAGGTCTCTAGCAAAAAGCTACTGCCAGGTTCCGTCATTGGTGTACTTGGCGGGGGACAACTCGGACGGATGATTGCGCTGGACGGGATCCGGATGGGATATTCGTTCGTCACCCTTGATCCGACGCCGAACTCCCCGCTTGGCCAGATGGCAGAGCAGGTTACGGCCCGGTATGACGACGTCGAGGCTGCCCGGCAGCTCGCCGTCAAAGCGGACGTCATTACGTACGAATTCGAAAATGTCGATGCGGGCGTCGCCCAGCTTCTGGAGGAACAGTCTTATGTTCCCCAGGGAAGCAAGCTGCTGTACACCACGCAGCACCGCTTGCGCGAGAAGGCCGCAATTGAAGCGGCCGGCGTACCGGTTGCGCCGTATCGTGAAATAACAAGCTTGGAAGATTTACAGTCCGCCGCCTCTGAACTTGGACTTCCGTGCGTGCTTAAGACCGCCATGGGAGGTTATGATGGTAAAGGGCAAGCGGTTCTCCGCAGCGAAGATGAGCTGGAATCAGCCTACAAAGAGCTGGCTGCCAGTGGAACGGAGCTGGTGTTGGAGAAGTTCGTGAAGTTCGCGTGCGAGATCTCCGTGATCGCGGCGCGTACGCCCAGCGGCATCGTGAAGAGCTTCCCCCCGGCAGAGAACGTGCATGTCAACAATATTTTGCACTTGTCGATTGTGCCTGCTCGCGTGACGAGCGAAGTACAGCGCAAAGCATGCCAGCTCGCAGAACGCGTAGCTGAAGGCATGGGAGCTGTCGGCCTGCTGGCTGTCGAGATGTTTGTGACCGAGGATGGGGAGCTGTACGTGAATGAGCTTGCACCTCGTCCGCATAACTCGGGTCACTACACGATGGAGGCATGCTCAACCTCTCAATTCGAGCAGCATGTGAGAGCGATCTGCGATCTGCCGCTCGGGGACACAACGCTGCTGAGCCCGGTCGTCATGGTGAACCTCCTGGGACAGCATCTGGAGGAAGCGGTACGGCGTTTTGGAGAGCACGACGCGCTTGCAGAGTCTCTCGGCGTTGTGCCTAAGCTTCATCTATACGGCAAGAGCGAATCGAAGTTTAACCGCAAGATGGGACATATCAACCTCTTGTGCGGGGATGTCGATGACGCGCTCGAATGGGTAGAGAAAACTAATATTTGGAGGCAGGATTAAACGATGATTGAACGTTACAGCAGACCGGAAATGCGGGCGATTTGGACAGAGGAGAACAAATTCAGAGCATGGCTGGAAGTGGAATTGTGCGCATGCGAGGCATGGGCAGATCTCGGCGTCATTCCGAAGGAAGATACCGTTAAGCTTCGCCAGAATGCAACCTTTAATATGGATCGGATTTATGAAATCGAACAGGAAACCCGCCATGATGTCATCGCCTTTACTCGCGCGGTTTCGGAAAGCCTTGGCGAAGAGCGCAAATGGGTCCACTACGGTTTGACTTCGACGGATGTGGTGGATACCGCGATGGGATATCTGCTCAAGCAAGCCAACGATATTTTGGAGCAGGACATCCTGCGCTTTATCGGTATTTTGAAAGAGAAGGCACTAGCCTACAAGCATACCCCGATGATGGGCAGAACGCATGGGGTGCATGCAGAGCCGACCACCTTCGGTTTGAAAATGGCGCTGTGGCATGAAGAAATGATCCGCAACCTGGAGCGCTTCCGCCATGCGGCCGACGGCGTGCAGTACGGCAAAATTTCCGGAGCCGTTGGAACGTATGCCAACATCGATCCTTCGGTTGAAGAATTCGTCTGCCGCAAGCTTGGCACGAAGCCGGCGCCGATCTCGACCCAGACGCTGCAGCGTGACCGTCATGCGGAATACATGGCAACACTTGCGCTCATCGCGACTTCGCTCGAGAAGTTCGCTACCGAAGTCCGCGCACTCCAGAAGAGTGAGGTTCGCGAGGTCGAAGAGGCATTCGCCAAAGGACAAAAAGGTTCCTCCGCGATGCCGCATAAACGGAATCCGATCGGTTCCGAGAACATTTCGGGTCTTGCGCGCGTCATTCGCGGCCACATGGTTTCGGCTTACGAGAACGTGTCGCTCTGGCATGAGCGGGATATTTCCCACTCCTCGGTAGAACGTATCATCCTGCCGGACGCAACGATGCTGCTGAACTACATGCTGAACCGCTTCGGCAACATCGTGAAGAACCTGACCGTCTTCCCTGAGAACATGAAGCGCAACATGGCTCGCACGTTCGGCGTTCCTTTCTCGGGCCGGATCATGACGAAGCTGATCGACAAGGGCTTCAGCCGCGAGCAAGCGTACGACACCGTTCAGCCTCGGGCTATGCAGGCATGGGAAGAGCAGCGCCAATTCCGCGAGATCGTGGAATCCACGCCTGAGATCACCGAGGTGCTCAGCGCCGAGGAGATCGAAGATGCATTTAATCCAAGCTGGCACCTGAAGCATGTGGATACGATTTTTGCCAAGCTGGGATTGGAGTAGTTCAGAATTTTGTATTAGGGCCTGAGGGCTTTAAACATAATTAATAAATTCATAATAAATCTGGGGGCAACAGGTATCGGAAAAACAATCCGCATTCGTAGTGCTGAATAAGCTGAAAACCTTTAACATGATACGGAGCATTCTATTTTCATCCGTCAGAAATATAGGGAGCGACGGTTACTCATGCGTGAGCAGCACGTCGCCCCAAGGGGAGGAAACACATGACATTACCGGCATTATCGACCGCGACTCATCTGGTCAACGTACCGCTGCTGTATAAGGGCAAGGTCCGTGAATTGTACGACCTGGGCGAGCACGTACTCATTGTAGTAACCGACCGTATTTCCGCTTTTGACTATGTGCTGGAGCCGCCTGTACCGGCCAAAGGAACCGTGCTGAACAAGCTGAGCGCCTTCTGGTTTGAACAAACGGCGCAGCTCATTAGTAATCATGTCGTGCACACAGACGTGAACCTGCTGGGCGATGCCGTTAAGGACAAGGAGCTGCTGGACGGACGCATCATGGTGTGCCGGAGGGCCGAGCGCATCGATATCGAATGCGTGGTGCGCGGGTACATTACCGGCGGAGGCTGGAGACAGTATCAGTCCTCTGGCGAGGTTAACGGCATGAAGCTGCCGGAGGGTCTGCGCAAGAATGAGGCTTTTCCCGAGCCGATCTTCACGCCGGCTGCCAAGAACGATGTCGGTCATGACGAGGACATCCCGCTATCGCGCATGAAGGAGCTTGTCGGCGGGGAGCTGGCGCTGCAGCTGCGGGACAAAAGCCTGATGCTGTACAAGTTCGCCCGCGATTATTGCAGCAAGCACGGCATTATTTTGGCCGATTGCAAGTTTGAGTTCGGTTTAATCGATGGAGAGATCATTTTGATCGACGAGATTTTTACGCCGGATTCCTCCCGTTTCTGGGATGAGAAAAATTACGCGCTAGACATTGAGATTGATAGTATGGATAAGGAGCCCGTCCGCACGTATCTCGCTTCGTCCGATTGGGATAAGAACAGTGAGCCGGATCCCCTGCCGCAGGCCGTGGTGGAGGAGACGACGCGCCGCTATACCGATATTTACAGTCGAATCACGGGTGCAAGCCTGTAAAGCTTTTATAAACCATTTCATTCATATATACCGAGGAGGAACAGGATACAATGTTGAAAGCAAAGGTCTACGTCACGATTAAACAGAGCGTATTGGACCCTCAAGGGGTAGCGGTGCAAGGTGCACTTCATTCGATAGGGTACAAGGAAGTGGAAAGCCTGCGGATCGGTAAATATATGGAACTTGAGCTAGGAACGGACAACCGTGAGGAAGCCGAGCTGCGAGTGAAAGAAATGTGCGAGAAGCTTCTGGCCAATACGGTGGTTGAGAACTACCGTTATGAATTGGAGGGCTAAACCAATGAAATTTGCAGTGCTGGTCTTTCCTGGCTCCAATTGTGATATTGACTGTTATAAAGCGGTAGAAGAGACGATTGGTCAGCCGGTGGATTATGTGTGGCATACGGCTACGGACCTATCTCCATATGATTGCATTTTGGTACCCGGCGGATTCTCCTATGGAGATTATCTCCGGTGTGGTGCGATTTCCCGATTCGCCCCGGTTATGAGCGAAGTGGCGAAAGCGGCGGAAGAGGGCAAGTATATTCTTGGCATCTGCAACGGATTTCAGATTTTGACGGAAGCCGGACTCCTTCCCGGAGCTCTGCGCCGTAACGATTCGATGAAATTCCGCTGCCATGACACGGTGCTCAAAGTGAACAATAACACAACGCCGTTTACGCGCGATTACGCGGAGGGGCAAGAGATTGTCATTCCGATCGCGCATGGCGAGGGCAACTATTACTGTGATGAAGAAACACTTCAAAAGCTCCGGGATAACCGGCAAATCGTATTTACGTATCAAAACAATCCGAACGGCTCGATCGAGGATATCGCAGGCATCTGCAACGAGCGGGGCAACGTAATCGGCATGATGCCGCATCCGGAGCGCGCAGTCAGCAGCCTGCTCGGCTCGGATGACGGTAAAGCAATGTTTACATCCATATTACAGGCATGGAGGGATACTCATGGCGCAGCAAACGTCCGTTAAGGAACCGACAGCAGAACAGATCGCAGAGCATCAGATTTACAAGCAAATGGGAGTTTCGGACAGCGAGTATGAGCTGATCTGTTCCTTCATGGGACGCAAGCCGAATTACACGGAAATCGGCGTATTCAGTGTCATGTGGTCCGAGCATTGCGCCTACAAAAATTCCAAGCCGCTGCTTCGTCGTTTCCCGACAAGCGGCCCGCGCGTCCTGATGGGACCGGGCGAGGGCGCCGGGATCGTTGATATCGGCGACAACCAAGCGGTTGTATTCAAAATCGAAAGCCATAACCATCCATCCGCTGTTGAGCCTTATCAAGGCGCAGCCACGGGCGTTGGCGGCATTATCCGCGATATTTTCTCCATGGGGGCAAGACCGGTAGCGATTCTTAACTCGCTTCGTTTCGGCAAGCTGGAGAGCGATCGCGTTAAATATTTGTTTGAGCACGTGGTATCCGGCATTGCCGGTTACGGCAACTGCATCGGGATCCCGACGGTAGGCGGCGAGGTAGTATTCGACGAAAGTTATGAAGGCAATCCGCTGGTCAATGCGATGTGCGTCGGCGTTATCGACCATGATAAGATTCAGCGCGGCGTTGCAAAAGGGGTAGGCAATCCGGTCTTTTATGTCGGGCCTCCAACCGGCCGCGATGGCATCCACGGCGCAACCTTCGCTTCCGTTGAGCTGACGGAGGAATCCGAAGCGAACCGTACGGCTGTTCAGGTCGGCGATCCGTTTATGGAGAAACTCGTGATGGAGTCCTGCCTTGAGCTGATCGATTCCGGCATCGTGCTGGGCATTCAGGATATGGGCGCCGCTGGATTGACTTGCTCCAGTGCGGAAATGGCAAGTAAAGCAGGCAACGGTCTTGAGCTGTACCTGGACCAGGTGCCTCAGCGCGAAGAGGGCATGACGCCTTATGAAATGATGCTGTCGGAGTCCCAGGAACGGATGCTGTTCGTGGTTGAGCCGAAGCATGAGGAGCAAGCGCGGGAAATCTTCGAACGCTGGGGCGTTATCTGCGCCAAAGTCGGCAAAGTGACGGACGATGGCCGCCTGAAGCTGATGCACCACGGTGAGGTGGTCGGCGATATGCCGGTTAAAGCGCTCGTAGACGAGTGCCCGATCTATAACAAACCGTCCCAAGAACCGGCTTACTACCAAGAGCAGGCTGCGGTGGATACGCTTCGTTATGAAGAAGTGAAGGATTTGGGCGGTGCCCTCAAGAAGGTGCTCGGTTCGCCAAGCCTTGCAAGCAAAGCATGGGTATACAACCAATACGATTATATGGTTCGCACCAGCACGGCCGTTCGTCCGGGTTCGGATGCTGCTGTCGTAACGGTGCAGGGAACGCGGAAAGCCCTGGCGATGACAACGGACTGTAACGGACGTTACGTCTACCTCGACCCTGAGCTTGGCGGCAGAATCGCGGTCAGCGAAGCGGCGCGTAATATCGTATGCTCCGGCGCCGAGCCGCTGGCGATTACGGATAACCTGAACTTCGGAAGCCCGGAGAAGCCGGAAATTTTCTGGCAGATGGAAAAAGCCGTGGACGGCATGGCGGAAGCTTGTCGTGAGCTTGAAACGCCGGTCATTGGCGGAAATGTGAGTCTCTACAACGAGAATGCCAAAGGCGCGATTTATCCGACGCCGGTTGTCGGCATGGTCGGTCTGATCCATGATACGGATCATATTACGACACAAGGCTTCAAGGCGGAAGGCGATGCCATCTACGTTCTGGGCGATACCCGTGCGGAACTGGGCGGCAGCGAGTTCCAAGCGATCATGCACGGAGTATCGGAAGGCAGACCGCCGGAACTGAACCTGGGTACCGAGAAGAAATTGCTCGGAGGCGTGCTGAAGGCCATCCAATCCGGTCTGGTACAATCCGCGCATGACGTGTCGGAAGGGGGACTTGCGGCCGCGCTGGCGGAGAGCTGCATCAGCGGCAACGTTGGGGCGAGCGTGCAATGGTCAACCGATCTGCGTAACGACGTAGCGCTCTTTAGCGAGAGCCAATCCCGGATCGTGTTGTCGGTTTCCCCTGATCATAAGAACGCGCTGGAGAAGCTCCTGCAAGAAGCGGACGTTCCATTTACCGCGCTTGGCGTAGTCGGCGGGAATAAGCTTAGCATTAACATTAACGGTGCTTCTGCGCTGGAAGAATCCGTGGAGGCTTTGAAATCCGTCTGGGAGGATGCCATTCCATGTCTCATGAACTGATACCCGAAGGACTGTGGACAGGGGATTACTACAATGAGGGAACAGGTCAGAGCGATATTTTCGATACTTTAAAAGAAGAGTGCGGCGTATTCGGGGTGTTTGGGCATCCCGATGCCGCCTCCCTTTCCTATTACGGGCTTCACGCCCTCCAGCACCGCGGCGAAGAAAGCGCAGGAATCTGCGTGGCCGACGGCGAGAATTTCAATTATCACCGCGGGATGGGACTTGTAAAAGAAGTGTTTGATAAAGACAAGCTGGAATCGCTGAAGGGCAGCATGTCCATCGGGCATGTCCGTTACTCGACCAGCGGGGACAGCAGACTGACGAATGCGCAGCCGCTCGTCTTTAAATATCGCGAAGGAAATCTGGCGATCGCAACGAACGGCAACATCGTGAACGAGCCGAAGCTTCGGCGCGAGCTGGAGATGGAAGGTTCCATATTCCAGACAACCAGCGATACGGAAGTCATTGCGCATCTGATCGCGCGTTCGCCGAAGGATTTTGTCGAGGCTGCCAAGGACGCCTTGCAGCGTCTGGTGGGCGGGTTTGCCTTTCTGCTCATGACCAATGACAAGCTGCTCGTCGCTTCGGATCCGAACGGACTCCGTCCGCTCACGATGGGTCGTCTGGGCGATGCATATATCTTCACTTCCGAGACCTGCGCGCTTGAAGTCATCGGGGCGGAAGCGATCCGCGATGTTGCTCCCGGGGAACTGCTGATCCTTGATCGGAACGGGCTTCGGGAAGAACGGTATACGGAAGCGGGACGCAAAGCGTTGTGCGCGATGGAATATATTTATTTCTCCCGTCCGGACAGCGATCTGAACGGCTCCAATCTGCATTCGGCCCGCAAACGGATGGGCAGCAAGATGGCCCTGGAATCGTTCGTGGATGCCGATGTGGTTACAGGCGTACCGGATTCCAGCATCTCGGCCGCTATCGGTTACGCCGAGCAAACGGGCATTCCTTACGAGCTCGGATTGATCAAAAATAAATATACGGGCCGGACGTTTATTCAGCCGAGCCAAGAGCTGCGTGAGCAGGGCGTGAAGATGAAGCTGAGCGCGGTACGGCGCGTGGTCGAAGGCAAACGGGTGGTTATGATCGATGATTCCATCGTACGGGGAACCACGTCCCGCCGGATCGTCAACCTGCTTCGCGGAGCGGGCGCGACCGAAGTGCATGTACGGATTACGTCGCCGCCGTTCAAGAACCCTTGCTTCTACGGCATCGATACACCGGACCGCAGGGAGCTCATCGCTTCCGAGAAAAGCGTCGAGGAAATCTGCCGGGAGATCAACGCGGATTCCTTATCGTTCCTTAGCCCGGAGGGACTTATATCCGCCATTGGCGGTTATGATGAGCACAGCCCTAAAGGCGGTTTGTGCATGGCATGTTTTGATAATGATTACCCGACGCAGATTGATTTTAACGGGGAAGAGAAGATGGGCTGCAGCTGCTGATTCTGCAGTGGACAGCCATTTTTTCTCGGTTTTATCCTTTAAGCTGGTTATTGATTAAGCCCATAAATGATGTGTGAACAGATACTTTCGTCATAACGAAAAAGGAGTGTTGAGCGCGTGTCGGATACGTACAAACAAGCAGGCGTGGATATCGCTGCAGGCAACGAAGCGGTAGAGCGTATGAAAAAGCATGTCAAAACGACTTTCAGACCGGAAGTCATGACCGACCTCGGGGGTTTTGGCGCACTGTTCAAGCTGAATAAAGACCAATATGAAGAGCCGGTACTCGTCTCAGGCACGGATGGCGTCGGCACAAAGCTGAAGCTTGCATTCGCGATGGACCAACATGATACCATCGGCATTGATGCGGTAGCGATGTGCGTGAACGATATTGTGGTGCAAGGCGCAGAACCGCTCTTTTTTCTCGACTATTTAGCGTGTGATAAGGTCATTCCGTCCAAAATCGAATCCATTGTCAAAGGGATCGCCGACGGATGCAACCAAGCCGGCTGTTCCCTGATCGGCGGGGAAACGGCGGAGATGCCGGGCATGTACAGTGAAGGCGAGTATGACATCGCGGGCTTCACCGTAGGCATCGTCGACAAAAGCAAAATGATCAACGGGTCGAATATCGCGGCAGGCGACACGGTGATTGGTTTAGCATCCAGCGGTGTGCACAGCAACGGCTTCTCGCTTGTTCGCAAGCTGCTTCTGGAGGACGCAGGCTACTCCCTGCAGCAAGAGCTTCCGGAACTGGGCGGACGTCTTGGCGACGTGCTGCTCGCACCGACCAAGATTTATGTGAAGCCGCTGCTCGGACTGTTGAAAGAGATCGAAGTAAAGGGCATGGCGCATATCACGGGTGGCGGATTCATCGAGAATATTCCGCGTATGCTGCCGGATGGCGTCAATGTCGACATCGAATATGGCTCTTGGCCGATTCTGCCGATCTTTAAGCTCATGCAGGAAAAAGGCAGCATTTCGAACAAGGATATGTTTACGACATTTAATATGGGAATCGGCATGGTGCTTGTCGTCAAAGAACAGGATGCAGACGGAGTGCTTCAATATCTCCGTTCCGCAGGCGAAGAGGCTTATGCGATCGGCCGCGTGACCGAAGGCGAGCGTATCGTAACCTTTACGGGAGCTGAGGTGTAATGAAATCGTTTCGGATTGCGGTTTTCGCTTCCGGCAGGGGCAGTAACTTTCAGGCTTTGGTAGACGCGCAGCACAGGGGGGCCCTGGGCGGCGAGATCAGCATTCTGGTATGCGACAAGCCGCAGGCTCCCGTCGTGGAGCTGGCACAAGCGGCGAATGTGGATGTTTTCTCGTTTCAGCCGAAGGATTATGCCTCGAAGGAAGATTACGAACGTGAAATTGCGGCAGAGCTTCAGCAGCGGGGTGTCGAATTAATTGTCCTCGCCGGCTATATGAGGCTGTTGAGTCCGTCCTTTGTCGAGTTCTATAGCGGCCGGATTATCAACATTCATCCTTCACTGCTCCCTGCCTTTCCAGGTAAAGACGCGATTGGCCAAGCGCTGGGCTACGGTGTGAAGATGACCGGTGTCACGGTTCATTTCGTGGATGGCGGCATGGATACCGGACCTGTTATTGCTCAAAAAGCCGTAGAGATCAAGGAAGGCGATACGGCAGAAGTGCTGGCAGAACGCATTCATGCCGTGGAGCAGAAGTTATACTCTGAAGTCGTTTCCTGGTTCGCCGAGGGGCGAATTTCGCTGAACGGGCGGAATGTGACGATTACCGAATAGGCTTTTGTAATAAAAGCGGTCAGGGTCTTTCGGTGAATCGACATGTTCGATATTTCTCGGGAAATAATTTGCAATTATGGATCTTCGACAGCATCTACGGAATCAAGACAGGCTTATTTAGTTGATTTTCATTCAAAATAGGGGGTATGAACGTGGGTATCAAAAGAGCTTTGGTCAGCGTTTCGGATAAAACCGGCATCGTAGAGTTTTGCCGCGAGTTGTCTTCATTGGGTGTAGAGATCATTTCGACAGGGGGAACGAAGAACCTCCTCGCCAAGGAAGGTGTTCCTGTCATCGGCATCTCCGATGTGACCGGATTCCCTGAGATTCTGGACGGGCGCGTCAAAACCCTTCATCCAGCCGTACACAGCGGCCTGCTTGCCATTCGCGACAGCGAGGAGCATCAGCGTCAGATGCAGGAGCTGGGCCTCGATTACATCGATCTGGTCGTGGTGAACCTGTACCCATTCCAGGAAACGATCGCGAAGCCGGGTGTCCAGTATGAGGATGCAATCGAAAATATCGACATTGGCGGGCCGACGATGCTGCGTTCGGCTGCGAAAAACCATGCTTTTGTGAGCGTGGTTGTCGATGCGGCGGATTATGGCAGCGTGATCGAGGAAATCCGCGAAGGTGGCGACACGACGCTGGAAACCCGTAAACGTCTTGCAGCCAAGGTATTCCGTCATACGGCGGCCTACGATACGTTGATTTCCGACTATTTGTCGAATGTAACGGGCGATCCGCTTCCTGAGCGCTTTAGCGTGACTTACGAGAAGATTCAGGACCTTCGCTACGGAGAAAATCCGCATCAAAAAGCGGCATTTTACCGTAAACCGCTGGCACCGGCGGGTACCCTGACGACAGCCGAGCAGCTGCACGGCAAGGAGCTGTCCTACAACAACATCAATGACGCGAATGCGGCATTGCAGATCGTGAAGGAGTTTGACGAGCCAACGGTGGTTGCCGTGAAGCATATGAACCCATGCGGCGTTGGAATCGGGACGAACGTATTGGAAGCCTATCAAAAAGCCTATAACGCAGACCCAACCTCCATATTCGGCGGGATTGTGGCAGCGAACCGGACAATTGACGCTCCGACGGCCGATCTGCTGAAGGATATTTTCCTTGAAATTATCCTGGCGCCTGATTTCACGCCGGAAGCGCTGGAGATCCTGACGAAGAAGAAGAACATCCGTCTGCTGAAGATGGGCGAGTTCGGTTCGGCCAAGGAGCGCCAGAGCACGCTTGCCGTAACAACCATCGAAGGCGGCATGATCGTACAAGAAAGCGATGTGCATTCCCTGGACGCCGCTGACCTGAAAGTTGCAACGGATCGTGAACCAACGGAGGAAGAGCTGAAGCAGCTGCTCTTCGGCTGGAAAGTGGTCAAGCACGTGAAATCTAATGCGATCGTATTGGCTGCAGACAACATGACCGTTGGCGTTGGCGCAGGCCAGATGAACCGTGTCGGCTCGGCGCGCATTGCGGTGGAACAGGCAGGAGAGAAAGCCAAGGGAGCCGTTCTCGCTTCCGATGCGTTCTTCCCGATGGGCGATACCGTGGAGCTTGCAGCGAAAGCCGGCATTACTGCCATCATTCAGCCTGGCGGCTCCATTAAGGATGAGGAGTCCATCAAGGCAGCCAATGAATACGGGATCGCTATGGTCTTTACCGGCGTGCGGCATTTCAAGCACTAATTCATGAGTATAAAAAAGGAGCTTCGCTGCAACCTTGAGGCTGCAGCTGGAGTTCACCTTTCAGCAACATATAGAGGCGACGCCGCTCTTTCGAGCGCGCCGCCTCTAAGTTTAAGGGGACCAGAAGGTGAAGATGACCTCACGCTTCGCCCTGTAAATCATTCATGTTATGAAATGTCGACGGTAATGTTGAAATGAATCGGGAGGGGTAAACCATGGATATTTTGGTTATCGGAGGCGGCGGAAGAGAGCATGCCATCGTATGGGCACTGGCAAAGAGCCCGAAAGCGGATAAGATTTACTGCGCACCCGGCAACGCCGGTATTGGACAGCTGGCCGAGTGCGTGCCGATCGCGGTATCGGAGTTTGAGAAGCTGGCGGCATTCGCCGTGGAGAAGCAGGTGGGACTCATTGTTGTCGGTCCGGATGATCCGCTGGCTGACGGCATCGTAGATGCATTCGACGCTACAGGCATCCCTGTATTCGGTCCGCGGAAAAATGCAGCCGAAATTGAGGGCAGCAAAACCTTTATGAAGGATCTGCTCCATAAATACGACATTCCAACGGCAGCTTACGCGAAGTTCGACGATTACGAGCAGGCGCTAGCTTACTTGCACCAGCAAGGCGCACCGATCGTCGTGAAAGCGGACGGGCTCGCAGCCGGCAAGGGGGTTACCGTTGCGCGGACGATCGAAGAAGCCGAGCAGGCGCTCAGCGACATTATGCAATCGAAGGTGTTTGGCGATGCGGGAAGCCGGGTGGTCATCGAGGAGTTTCTGGAAGGCCAGGAAATGTCGATCCTCGCCTTTGTGGATGGCGAAACCGTGAAGCCGATGTCGGCGGCACAGGATCATAAACCGGCTTATGATGGAGATCAGGGGCCGAACACCGGAGGAATGGGGACTTATTCGCCATTGCCTCATATTCAGCCATCCATTATTGAGGAAGCCATTGAGACAATCATCAAGCCTACGGCAAAAGCGATGGTTGCCGAAGGGCGTCCGTTCCGGGGCGTTCTGTTCGCCGGATTGATGATTACGCCGGATGGCAAACCGAAGACCATCGAATTCAACGCCCGCTTCGGCGACCCTGAAACGCAGGTCGTATTGCCGCGTTTGAAGACCGATCTGCTGGACGTCTTCCTTGCTGCCGTAAATGGAAGCCTGGCCGATCTTGAGCTGGAGTGGAGCGACGAGGCAGCCGTATGCGTCATTCTGGCTTCCGGCGGCTATCCTGCCTCGTATCCGAAAGGAATTGCGATCAATGGCCTGGAAGACGAACAGGACGGGACGATTGTATTTCATGCGGGCACCTCTCGCGATGCGGATGGAACGTGGAGAACGAATGGGGGACGCGTCCTGGGCGTTGTTGGTTTAGGGGCTGATATCGCGTCAGCACGTGCGAAAGCCTATGAACGGGCAGAAGCGATTACGTTTGAAGGCAAGTTTAATCGGACGGATATTGCGCTGAAGGCGCTGCAATAACGGAGCTTCAGTAGGTATCAGCCATTTACGATAGAAGGACTGCCGCTGATCTGTATTCAAAGATCATGAGCGGTAGTCCTTTTTTCCTGTTATCGGGAACACATGAGGAGGCCAAGCTAAAAGTTTAAAGTCATCTCCTGGCAGGTTGAGCTAATGTTTTTCTAATATGCATTACTGTGCAAACGTTTGTTCAACATGCAACCATTTCTGCTGGACTCTTGTCTCAAATAACGCGCGAAATGACTGAATTGCACAGCATATGCACAACTATTTTTATGATAACTTACGAAATACAGTGAATAGTGAAGGTAATGGGAGATTATATGCTTAAAACGGGTAAAAATGATCTGTGCAAACGTTTTTACATTCTATAATAAATGTTGTATGATGTTTTCAGTGAATGAAGCGCTTTCTCAACGGGATTTTTCCTGAGTATCTCGCCAGATGTTACATAGAAAAAGAGACGCTGAAAATTTCTGAAATCGTTTGCGCAGATTTCCAACATTTTCTGATCATTTATTGAGAGGGGTAATCATGGAATGAAGATGAAGAAACTACTTACGCTGGCTGCAACCTTCACGTTGGCGTTCTCCATTACAGCGTGCGGAGGAAATTCACCTGCTCCTGCTGCTGAGGCACCTGCTGAGAATCCACCGGCCCAGGAGACGCCGGCCGAAAATACAGAAGCACCGGAACTTAAGCCAGAGGAAGGCGCTAAATTGATCGTATGGGAAAGTAGAGACGAAAGAGCCTACACCGATGCGGTTGCCAAAGAATTTACCGAGAAATACGGCGTTGAAGTAACCATCGAAGAATTGTCACCAACCGACCAAGTTACCAAGCTTCAACAAGACGGACCATCCGGATTGGGCGCTGACGTTGTATTGTTCCCTCACGATAATCTGGGTAAGGCCGTAGCTACAAACCTGGTTCTGCCAAATGATTATTTCGAAGAAAAAACGAAGAGCAGCAACTCGGAAGCCGCTATCCAAGGCGTAAGCTATGACGGCGTTCTGTACGGATACCCGCGCGCTGCTGAAACATACCTGATGTACTACAACAAAGACCTGGTAAAAGAAGTTCCAACAACGATGGAAGAAGTTATTGAGTTCAGCAAAACCTTCACAGACAAATCCAAGAACAAATACGGAATCATGTTCGAAACAGGCAACCTGTACTTCGCATATCCATTCCTTGCTTCCAATGGCGGCTACATCTTCGGTAACGGCGGCGCAGATGTCAACGATATCGGCCTCAACAACGAAGGCGCAGTCAAAAGTATGGAAGTGTATGCAAGCCTGAAAGAAATTCTTCCGGTTAAATCCGGCGACATTACGCCTGATATCAAACGCGGATTGTTCACGGGCGGCGACCTGGCGATGGACATTAACGGACCATGGGAGCTCGGCGGATACAAAGAAGCGCTTGGCGACAAGCTTGGCGTTGCTCCAATCCCAACCATCGGCGGCCAGCCTGCTGTATCGTTCTCCGGTATCAAAGCTTGGTACGTAAGCTCGTTCACGAAATATCCGCAAGCCGCTCGTTTGTTCGCTGACTTTGCAACAAGCAAGGAAGCTCAATTGAAACTGAGCGCCCTGGTAGGATCGGTTCCAACTAACAACGAAGCTCAAGAAGACGATCAAATCAAGAATGACGAGTATGTATCGGCATTCACGGAGCAGTTCAAGTCTTCCCAACCGATGCCATCCGTTCCTGAAATGGCTAACGTATGGTCTCCTGTAGGGGCTGCACTGGCTGAGATCTGGGATAATAACAAAGACGTGAAAGAAACGCTTGATAAAGCCGTAAATCAAGTGAAAGATCTCAACAGTGGTGGAGCTGGCGAGTAATTACGTTCTTATATAATGCGAGATAGATGAAGAAGTTCACCCGCCGAACAACCGGCGGGTGATTCCTCGATTATATGGAGAGGAGAATGGAGGGAGCATGCGTCAACATCGTACGACAGCAGCCGTATTATCAGCCATCTGTATGGGTCTGGGTCAGCTTTACAATCGGCAATGGATCAAAGGCGTTCTTTTACTTATCGTAGGTATATTCAGTCTGTATTATTTCATCAACAACCTGGGTGATGCCATCTGGGGAATGACAACTTTGGGGGAACAGGGAAGCCATTTAGAGAAAGTCAACGGATTAACCCAAATGGTAGCAGGTGACCATTCCATCAATCTCCTGATTGAAGGACTTATCACCATGATTATGTTTGCGCTTTTTCTTATTGGGTATTATGCCAATATCAAAAACGCATATAACGCTGGAAAACTAAGGGAACAGGGTGGAAAACCCAACAACTTCAGACAGACCCTTTACTATATTTTTGAATGGAAATTCGCGCAATCATTCCTGACGCTGCCGGCCATCGGTATTTTGTTTTTTACGGTCATGCCGATTATTTTCATGGTCATGCTGGCGTTTACGAACTATTCCGCTCCAAACAATCTGCCGCCGGCAAATTTGGTTGACTGGGTCGGATTCAAAACCTTCACCAATCTCGTTGCATTGAAATCATGGAGCCATACGTTCTTCGGCGTCCTGACCTGGACGATCATCTGGGCGGTTCTGGCAACGGTAACGACGTATTTTGGCGGTGTGCTCGTTGCGCTCCTTATTCAACAAAAAGGAATTCGTTTCAAAGGCGTATGGCGTGTCATTTTGATCATTCCATATGCGATTCCGCAGCTGATTTCCTTGCTCGTCATGCGTAATATGTTTAACGGGCAATTCGGACCGATCAACCAGTATTTAAGATATTTCGGTTTGGAAGGCCTGCCATGGCTGACCGATCCGGTCTGGGCCAAAGTGACCGTTATTATCGTTAATATGTGGGTAGGTATCCCGGTATCCATGCTTCTCGTCATGAGTGTCCTGACTACGATTCCGAAGGATCTTTATGAAGCGGCCGATGTGGACGGGGCGACTGGATTTCAGAAATTCAAGATCATCACCCTGCCGATGATTTTGTTCTCGACGGCTCCGGTGCTGATTACGCAATTTGCCGGTAACATTAACAACTTCAACTTGATTTTCCTCCTGACTAACGGTAACCCGGTTGTGGGTGATTATCAATACGCGGGTGCGACGGACCTGCTGGTAACCTGGCTCTATAAACTGACGCTGGATCAGCAGCGGTACAGCATGGCATCGGCCATCGGTATTATCATCTTCATGATTATTGCGACCTTCTCGATTTACAATTATCGCAGAACCAGATCCTTTAAAGAGGAGGATATGATCCAATAATGGGAATTAAAATGAGAAATGCGATTCGCCTGACGGCAAGTTACATCACGCTTGTCATCATTGCGATCGGTTGTATTTACCCGGCGCTCTGGATTGTTCTGGCCTCTTTCCGTCCCGGAAAGTCGTTGTACAGCAAGTCCTTGATTCCAGAATCTTTTACGCTCAGTCATTATAAAGAATTGTTTACGTCCCAGAGCTTTCTGTTCGGCACATGGTACATGAACACGTTGAAAATTGCGATATTCTCCATGATTATCGGGACCATTCTTGTCCTGCTTACAAGTTATGCGGTCTCCCGATTCCGGTTTAAAGGCCGGCAGAATGCATTATCGGTCATTCTCGTGCTGGGAATGTTCCCGGGCTTCATGAGTATGATCGCGCTGTATATCCTGCTGAACTCCCTGGATCTGCTGAACACGCATGCGGCGATGATTATCGTGTATGCGGCAGGGGCGCCGCTAGGCGGAACCCTGATCATGAAAGGCTTCCTGGATACGATACCGCGAAGTCTGGATGAAGCGGCGAAGATCGACGGAGCTACCAACTTCCAGATATTCCGCAAAATCATTCTGCCGTTGTCGAAGCCAATGATCACGTATATGGGCTTGACGCTGTTCGTTGGGCCATGGGTAGACTTTATCTTTGCGAGACTCGTGCTCCGGACAAAAGAAAACTGGACGCTCGCCGTCGGTCTGTGGGATCTCGTCAACTCCACCCAGGACAGTAACTTTACGTTGTTCGCGGCGGCATCCGTGCTGATCGCACTGCCGATCACCTTGCTGTTTGTCTTCCTGCAGCGTTTGCTGGTCGATGGCATGACGGCTGGTGCAAGCAAAGGGTAAGGTACGGATAGCTAATCGTATGAATTCATCATAAGACAGATAGATAGAGAGAACAGCGAAGAGACACAGCCGGTAACCGCTAGCTGTGTCTTTTTGCATTCAAGCATGCGATGCAGGGGGTCATATACATATGAACATAATGAGGCGTTTTCAATTCAAAGCGGTTGGGATGAAGCTGTTTGTTATCTTTTTTACCACGATCGTGCTGTTATCCTCGGCGCTCGGATTATTATCGTATATCATCTCCAAAGACACGGTGATGGATCAGGTGTCGGAAGCGACTTCGGGGCAGATGATGCAAGCTGCGGATAAGCTGGATTTCCTGCTGGCCCAATATGAAGCCGCTTCCCGTCAATGGGCGCTGGATACGGTTCTTCGCGAGGACCTCGTTACGGTAAGTACGGCGGGTATCGGCATTCGGGACAAAACGCAGGCCGAGAACCGAATTCGGGAGAAATTGAACGGGATGGCTTCTTCGGATAAACGTCTGCAGGGCATGCGCCTGGTTGCGCCCAATCTTCAAGCTCAAAGCTCCTATAATTCAACGGGTTTAACCGGATTGTCTTCCGCAGATGGCGTGAAGGCGAAGATGGACCGAATTATACAGGCCGATGGCGAACCGGTATGGTTTCCGACCGAGGTTCAAGGCTTTATGGAGAACGAGAAAACCGCCACCATGTCAATGGGGAGATTGCTGAAAAATCTGAAGAATCCGGATGCACAGTACATCCTGCTGATTGATATCAAAGACGAGGCGGTCGGAGGGGTGCTGGCCAATTTAAAAATAGGGAACAACGGCCGGATGCGAATCATTGCCGAGGATAACCGGATCGTACACGACATGGACTCGGCTCAGCTGATGCAGCCGTCCGCCATCACGGTTCCTCAAGATGCCGAAGAAGGAGGGATTTATTACACCGCCGACGAGCAGATGGTGGTGTATACCCCGCTGAAAACGGCTCCTTGGCATATGGTCGGCTTTGCTCCCATTAGCGATTTTGTGCAAGCCACGGACAAGCTATTGGTTGTAACGCTCGGGGTTATTGTGGCCGCGGTTCTGGTTGCGATCCTGATAGGCTATTATATGATGCGTTCCATCGGCCGCCCCCTGAATCAGATGTGCCGTCTGATGGAAGAGGGAGAGCAGGGAAATCTGAAGGTTCGGACCGAGTTCCGGCGCGCGGATGAAATTGGCCGACTCGGCCACAGCTTCAACCGGATGATGGGGCAAATTTCGGCTTTGGTCGATCAGACGAATGCTTCCGCGAAGCAAGTGCTGGCCACGGCGGAGGAATTGGCGGGAGTTTCGAAGGGAACCTCGTTGACGGCTGGTGAAATTGCATCGGCCATGGAGCAGATTGCACAGGGAAGCGCAAGCCTGGCGATGGAGGCCGAACGGGAGAACCAGCTGGCTGAGAACATCGGCGTTCAGATGAGTAAGGTATCGGATTCGAATCAAGTGATGGAGGCCGCGGCTGATCGCGTGCTTCAGGTGACGGGAAAGGGCGCACGGCATATGGACAATCTGGTGGAGAAATCCACGCGGATTAATCAAGTGAACCGGGCCATTGTCCAGAATGCGGAGAAGCTGAAGGAGAACACCGCGTCGATTCACAAAATATTGGAGCTGATGTCGGAGATCACGCATCAAACCAACGTGCTGTCCATTAACGCGACGATTGAAGCGGCACGTGCGGGGGCAGCAGGCAGCGGCTTCATGGTCGTAGCCAATGAAGTGCGCAGCTTGGCGGATCGTTCCAAGGAATCGATCCAGACCGTAGGCGGGATGATCAGGGATATCCGCTCTGAGGTACAAGGCTCCGTTGATGCATTGACGTCGGCATCACCGCTCTTTGACGAGCAGCTGCATTCGGTACAGGAAGCCCAGGGCGTATTCGATCATGTACGCCACGAGATGGATGCCCTTTTAGCCGAGATCCGCGAATCGACCCGGTCGGTAGAGGTACTGATCGCCTCCCAGCTTACCCTGACCGACTCGATCTCGGAGGCGAGCTCGATCGTTCAAGAGACCAGCGCCGCCACGGAGGAGGTCGCTTCGATGTCATCCGAGCAGTTCAAGGTGAGCGAGAAGCTGGTTGCCCTGTCTTCACGCTTGGAGGAGCTATCGGAGGGCTTGCGCAAATCTTTGGTGATGTTTAGGACGTAAATGGTTTTCGATTGCTGCGTGAAAATGATGTGGCTTATGCAGCACTCCGCATGCTCCGTTGAAGTGAGACGCTGCGAGTACGTATCATTCCTCCAATCGCTGTTGCCCCCAATTTTCTTGGAATTATAATTCTGCGGTAGAAAATCGGGGGCAAAGGCGACCACTATCGTTTTTCCGGAATCGATTCGTCCTCTTTCGCTACTGCGTGCTAAACACCAAACCATTTACGCTAGTAGGGGGAAGAAAAAAGCCGATGAAGGGAAACCAACTTCATCGGCTTTTTGTTGGAGGCGTGTTACTCGGGAGTGCTGGGATTTAGCGAGGGAGTTACTGTCTGCTGGAATCATGAACTGCATGAATAAAAACCAGCTCCGGGAACTGTCCCGGAGCTGGTTTTGTTTAGGCGCCGCTCTTCGGCAAAGGATTATGGTCGACGGCCATTGTTCCGCATTCATGGTGGTTGTGCCGTTAGCCGGAGCAGCAGAGGAAGGGTGCGTTTTTAGGCCTACGGCTGCCAGTTCACGTTAATGGTGGCCGTGCCGCTTGTTGGAGCGGTGAAGGAATGGTTCGAGCCGCCCTCCCACGTTACCGTCGAGCCTTGTTTTTTCAGGAATTTGAATTCGATGGTTTTACCGGACGGTACGCTGACGTCATAGTACCAGGTAGGGTATTGGTAGATGACCTGATTGTACAACGGTCCGATGGCTTTCGCAGGATCCCAATTGCCGAGCTCGCTTACGCTGCCAGCCAGGTACACGTTTTGTCCGAGCGCGGTGGTGGCATTGTTCACCACAAACCGGACGCTGACTTGATCCCCGGTCAGCACTTCGAAGTTGTCGTGTACATTGCTTGAAGTGCCAGCGCTATTGGCGACTTTGATGTTATATACGCCACCGGCCACCGCAGGGATCTTCACTTTGATCTGCGTGTCCTCCCATGCCGTAATGTTAGCGCCTGTTACGGCCGTTGAGCCGAAGTATACCGTGCCTTTGGTTGCGCCGAAGCCGCGACCGTCAATGGTGATGGTTGCGCCTGGTTTGGCCATCATCGGCCCTACGTGCCCGATCGTTGGCGAAGTCACGGCCGTGGTATATTGCCATACGGCCGTACCGCCCGCAGCGAGCGTAAAGTTGGAAGCTGCTCCGCCTGTGCCAACAGTCAAGCTGTTGCCGTTCAGAAGTCCGCCCAGCACGTCGGCATAGCTGCCGGCAGGCAATGAAGTCGCCAATCCCGTAATGGAAGCCGGCGTATTCACGTTGCGGTTTACTGCGATTAGCGCCACGTTGCTGCCGAATTTGCGTTCATAGATCAGCACATCATTGTTGATCCAACGCTCCTGCGTCGTTCCATAGGCGATGGCTGGATTGGATTTGCGCAGTGGCGCCAGCTTTTTAATTACTTGGTAGGCGGTAGTCGTCGTAGAGAAAGAAGGAATTCGTGCCCGGTTGTCAGGGTCGTTGCCGCCGGACATGTATTGCTCGGTTCCGTAATAGATGGCCGGCACGCCGCGGGAAGTGAGCGTGAAGGCCAGCGCTTGCTCCAGTTTACGGCGGTTAGCGCTGTTGTTGTGGAAGCGTTCCATGTCATGGTTATCGATGAACGTAACCTGATCCTCCACCTGCGCGTAATCGGCTGCAGAGCCCTCCAGCATAGACTTCAGACCGTACATATTGTCGGTGTTGTCCCTGAATACCTGGCGTACCTTTTGCGCGAAACGGAAGTCCAGCAAACTCATGCCGGATTCGTTGGCGAACCTATGGTTCTCGGCACTCACTTCGTTCACGCCGAGGAACCATTCGCCGAAGGTGAAGACCGGCTTGTAGTTGTTGACGGTAGCCATGAAACTCTTCTGCCAGCCAAACGGCATATGCTTCACCGCGTCCATTCGAATGCCGTCAATGCCCAGATCGAGCCACATTTTGATGGCGTCCTTCAGGTAGGTATCCACGGTGCTGTTATTGTGATTCAGGTCGGCAAGGTCGTACAGGTTTTTGTAAATCCCGTTCTCTGTTGTTGAGAAATCGGTGCCCCCGTTATGATGGAACAAATTCTGTGTATCTCCCGTGTATCCGCCGAGCAGGGTGCCGTTGTTGTACAGCTTGCCGTTCTCCGCGAATGAAGGCTGGTCCGAGGAAGCGGGAGAGGTGTGGTTCGGTGCGAAGTCGATGATGACTTTGATGTTCTTGGCATGGGCGGCTGCGATGAGATTCTGGAAATCGGCGATCGTGCCGTAAGCCGGGTTCGTTTTCTTGAAATCTCTGGCCCAATAGCCGTGATAAGCGGTGTTGTTCACGCCGGAATAGTTGATGACGCTGTAGATGTTCTCGACTGGCTGGGAGATCCAGATGGCGGTTACGCCCATGCCGGTCAGGTAGCCGTCGTTGATTTTGTTAATAATCCCTTGCCAGTCACCGCCGCAGTACAACCTTAGATTGGTACAGGTACCGTCAAAGGCAGGTCCGGTCGGGTTGTTGGCCGCATTGCCGTCGGAGAAACGGTCTGTAAAGATTTGATAAATGACGTCCGTGCTGAAATTTTGTTTATTGGACACCGAAGTATCCGGGGCCGCATGAGCAGGACCGAGAAGGCTCAAGGCCAGGGAAAAGCTAAGGGCAAGAGCAGTTGTCAGTTTGTAAAACTTTTTCATCGTAATTCCTCCTATGTAGCTGATATAGAGAAGGCTGGTTTTACTAGCTTATCGGCTGCTTGAGCATCACCTCCCATACTAAATCGGGCAACAAAAAACCCCGGAATCTCCTGTAGAGAAACCGGGGTTGTTCCATACCGGGTGTGCGGTGACGGAATGCATGGCCCTTAAATTATGCGAGTGTTTGATTTCAACATTATTGTAAATGGAAGCGCATTCAAGTGTCAATATGTTATATCCAAATAAAAGGAAAACTTGTGTAGGGTGCGATGAAATTAAATTTTATAATTATTAATTATTATTGAAACAAAATTTTACAGGCCATATAATAGGTTTAGGAAACGTTTACATTTTCGAAGATGCTGTGGATTTAAATGAAGTGTCTGTTATTTAGTATTCCAAACTTAAGGACTTGCAGCAAAGGAGGGAAGAGGGGATGGCGAGCAGCGCCGAAGCCGGTGCAGAGCAGCTGGGCTTGGGAATCAAGGGAGTGAAGGCGGCGTGCTCCGCCATTGAACGCGAAATAGCCGCGGGTACGACGCCGGGTGCCGTGTTGGGTGTCATGCATGAAGGCAAGCAGTGGTTTTATAGTGCCGGTTATGCCAACCCCAGACCAAAGCAGGGTCAGCCTGTGTCGGTCAGCAAGGATACGTTATACGATTGTGCGTCCTTAACGAAGGTGGTGGTTACCCTCCCGTTGATTCTGCAATTGATCGATGAGGGAGTCTTGACCTTAAGCACAAAAGTGAGTAACATTCTGCCTCCATTCGGAACGGCTGGCAAAGAAGAGCTTACGGTAGGACAGCTGCTCGCGCATACCTCCGGGCTTCAGGCGGATATGAACCTGCATTCGCAGGGCTGGGATAGGGAGCAGATGTGGGATGCCGTTCTTTCCGCACCACTCGTGACCAAGCCGGATACCGAGGTAATTTATAGTGATCTGGGATATTTGGCGCTTGGCTGCATGATTGAGAAGGTACTGGGAATGTCTTTAGAGCAGGCAGTAAAGGAACGGGTGTTGGATCCGCTCGGCATGCGTCATGCGACGCTGACTCCTGCGCCGGAACAGGCCGGCTGCTATGCAGCAACGGAGTATGAGGATACCATCCAGGATCATCTATGCGGAATTGTGCATGACGAGAAGGCACGGGCCTTGGGTGGTGTATGCGGTCATGCCGGTTTGTTTGCGACCGCAGGCGATCTGCTGCAATACGCCCGAATGTGGCTGGCACTAGGGGCGATACCGGCAACGGTGGATCCAAAGGCAGGAGGCGGTGAATCCCACATCTTATCTAGGGCTGCGGCGGTTACGGCTACTCGTACCCATACGGGGCATATTCATGGCTCCAACCGTGGCCTGGGGTGGGTGCTGAAAGGGGATAAGATGGACGCTTCGGGTGATTGGATGGGTCCGGGCTGTTACGGGCATACCGGATTTACCGGAACCAGCATGTGGATCGATCCCGAGCTGGATCTCGCGGTCGTTCTGCTGACAAACCGCGTATACGGGGGACGGAGCAGCAGCGTGGCCCAGCTGCGGGTCCAGGTCCACAACGCATTGACGGGAGCCGTGGCAGGGTGAGAAGCGAATCCAAGCAAATATGAAGAATTACGACAATAAGGAGGGAATACGCAATGACGAGTTTAGCCTACAGGGCCTACCGGCCTGGAGACGAGGACGCTATCACTGCTCTGTGGAACGCCTGCTTACCGGGAGATCCAATAACTCGGCTTCGCTTTCGGAACTTGGTGCTGCTCGATGCGAACTTTGATCCGCAAGGACTGCGGATTGCGGAGCAGGAGGGTCGCATAGTAGGCGTCCTGTATGCGGTACGCCGGAGACTGCCGATGATCAGAACCGAACTGGAGCCGGATCGCGGGTGGATCACCTTCTTCTATACCGATCCATCGGTTCGGAGACAGGGTGTGGCATCGCGGCTGCTGCAGGACGGCGAAGACTATCTTCGCGGTCATGGACGCTGCAAAGTCTTTTTCTCCTCGTATGCCCCGAATTATATCGTCCCGGGAATCGATGGCGAGCGCTATCCGGAGGGCTTGGCAAGGCTTGCGGCAAGCGGCTTTACCCGCAATTACACGGCGGTTGCGATGGATCGCTCCCTGGTCGATTTTCGTATGCCGCCGGAAGTTGCGGAATTAAAGCGGCAGCGGGAGCAAGAAGGCTTCACCTTCATGCTGGCTCAGGACAGCGATTTAGTGGAGCTGATCGATTTTGCGACGGACGTGTTTAACCCGGATTGGGGCCGGGCGATTCGCGAGGGATTGCTGCAGCGATTAAGAACGGATCAGATTCTGATCGCGCGCGATCAAGGAAAGCTGGTGGGATTCTGCCTGCATAACGGATATGAGGCCGTGGCAGAACGCTTTGGTCCGTTTGGCGTGGACCCATCGATGCAAGGGAAGGGATTGGGGAAAATTCTGTTATATGATTGCCTCGCCCTCATGCGTGCGCAGGGGCTGCATGGAGCCTGGTTCCTCTGGACGGGCGAACAGAGCCCGGCCGGGCATTTGTACCGCAAGGCCGGATTTCATGTGACACGCCGGTTCGATATTATGAGCAAAACGCTTCAATAGATTCTACTATTTTCCATACAAAGGGGAGATCCGATTTGACGGAAGCAAAGCAGCATCATATTTTGGCGATTGGCGGACATGCGGGCGATATGGATCTTACGGCGGGCGCCGTGATCGCCAAATACACACAGGCTGGACACAAAGCAACGTTTCTTCACTTAACGCCAGGGGAGAAGGGACACCCTCGTCTGACGCCGGAGGAGTACGCGAAGCAGAAAATTGACGAAGCTCACCAATTTGCCGATATCGTTGGCGCGGATGTCCGTTTCCTTGCTTACAAGGATGCCGAGCTGCCGCTCGATGAGGAAGTGAAATATCAGGTAGCGGACGTCATACGGGAAGTGAAGCCCGATATCATCATCACGCATTGGAAGGAGAGCATCCACAAGGACCACTCCAATACCCATTACATTGTGGAGGACGCCCGCTTCTATGCAGGGCTGAAGACGATTGAACGAGAGCTTCCGGCCCATTATGCCCAGCATTTATACTATGCGGACAATTGGGAGGACCCGTACGATTTTCACCCTGAGGTGTTTATCGATATTCCGGACGAACCCTATGAAACTTGGGTGAGAGCCATGAACGTGTATGCTTATGCGCGTGGGGAAACGTACGGCTTCCCGTTTATCGAATATTACAAAGCGCTCACGATTGTGAGGGGGGCTCCGGTGAACTTCAAGCGGGCACAAGCCTTTGCCGTGCCGAGAGGTGCGTTGACTAAACGATTACAGTTTTTCTAATTATATGCTTTTACATCCAGACAACTGGAATAATACCTAATGAAATCACGAAAAAATTGTGAGAAATGCCAAAACATCCACTGACATTATACCTATCTTTTGATATAATGAGTGATGTTACGGGGGAACACGTACGGAATCATATAGAGAATACAAACAGGAGAGGAAGTCTTCCATATGGAGGCTTCCTCTCTTTTCATTTGTCAAAGGCTGAGGAAACTGGCGACAAAGCATGTCCGAGTGCAACTCTGACCGGGATGCGGAAGGGATGCTGTTGCATTTTTAAAATTCCGTGGTATTATGTATTTAAAGAATCTTAAATTAAAGATATTAATAAGGGATTCCAGCGCAGTTTCTAGAGGGATTGCAGCCTAGTTTATAATGTGATTTTTAGGGTAGCCTATGGTCCTATTGGGGTATTTAGGGGGAATTCTAACATTCATATAAAACGGAATCTAACCATATAACGAATCGAAAGGAGACAATACGCATGGAACATACGCATATCTACCGCCAAGGAACTTCTCCCGAGGCACCAACCTTACTATTGCTGCACGGTACCGGAGGGAATGAGGAGGATTTGCTGCCGCTGGCCGAGATGATCTCGCCCGCATCGAATGTGCTCGGCGTCCGCGGAAATGTACTGGAGAACGGCATGCCAAGATTTTTCCGTCGTCTCGCTGAAGGCGTATTCGACGTAGAAGATCTCGTGAAACGCACGCAGGACCTGAATGAATTCCTGAATTGGGCAGCCGCCGAATACAGTTTTGACCGCAGCCGTATCGTAGCGGTTGGTTATTCGAACGGCGCCAATATTGCCGCAAGCCTGCTGTTCCACGAGGGAGATGCGCTGCAAGGGGCGATCCTCCACCATCCGATGGTTCCGCTGCGGGATAAGGCCTTACCGGATTTGACTGGCGTTCCCGTCTTCATCGCGGCCGGTCGACACGATCCGATGTGCACCCCGCAGGAGAGCGAGGATCTGAATGAACTGCTAAGTGCCGCAGGGGCGGACGTAAAGCTGCATTGGGAGAACGGGGGGCATCAGCTGAGCCGTGCAGAGGTTGGGATGGCCGCTGCCTGGTTTAAGGAGAAGTTCCTCTAATACCATGGATGCCATGATATACAAGCACCATGCATTCCTTACCTAATAAGTAAAAATGAAAGCGAATATGATCAAAATACCGTCAAAACGTTGGCGGTATTTTTTTTATACTTAACCCATCGAATAAGAATCGAGGGGGTCCGACATGGCACAGACAATGGAGACGATGAAGAAGCATGGCACCCAGCCTGCGCGGGGACATAGATCCCGGGGATCCTTGCAGCGGGGAGAGAACCTATGGGGGATCGCATTCGTAAGCCCGATGCTGATCGGCGTTATCATTTTGGTGCTGTTTCCGATATTGGCTACGCTCGTGCTGGGTTTTGCCGATTGGAATTTCGTGCAGGGCTGGGACGGCATCCAGTGGGTCGGGTTTCAGAACTTCCGCCAGCTGCTGGAGGATGACATGTTTATCAAGTCGGTGCGCAACAACATCTTGTTTCTCTTGACGGTTCCGGTCTATATGATAATCTCGATGACGCTGGCAATTTTGATCGACCGGTTTGTCTATATGAAGGGCTATTTTAAAGTGGCCTACTTCATGCCCTACATATCCAACATCGTGGCGGTGGCCGTCGTATGGCAGGTACTCTTCCAGCCGTCCTACGGGCCGATCAACGAAATCCTTAGGACGCTCGGGATATCCGAGCCGCCCAAGTGGATCGCGGATCCGAATTTCGCGCTGATTTCCATCATGCTGATATCGATTTGGATCTCCATCGGCTTCAATCTGATTATCTATATCGCCGGGCTGCAGTCCATTCCGAAGGATCTGTACGAGGCGGCGGATATCGATGGAGCGAACGGGTGGACCAAATTTAGACGCATTACGCTGCCCCTGCTGTCGCCAACGTCATTTTTCCTGCTGGTGACGGGCGTCATCTCCACGTTTAAGGTCTTTGATATCATTGCTGTTATGACCCAAGGCGGACCGATTGGATCGACAACCATGATGGTCTGGTATTTATACGATACGGCATTCGTCAATCTGAAGGTTGGTTACGCATCGTCCATTGCCGCGGTTCTGTTCGGTTTTGTCATGCTGATTACGCTGGGTCAGTGGGCTGCTCAGAAGAAGTGGGTCAACTACTAGGAAGGAGGGCGTTATATGGGGACAAGAGTCGGCGTCGACTGGCGCAAGCTCATCGTCACGATCGCGATGTTTGCGGTGAGCATTCTGTTTCTTCTTCCTTTTATATGGATGCTGGTTACATCCTTTAAGGTGGAGAAAGACGTATTCGTATATCCGATCCAGTGGATTCCGCGGGAGTGGAACGCCATCGAGAATTACAAGGAGGTATGGTTCGGCGATTATCCCTTCTATCTCTATTACTGGAACTCGATCAAGGTCAGTATACTGACCACGATCATCTCGGCCATGGTATCCGCCCTGGCGGCCTACGGCTTCTCCAAAATCCGCTTTGCCGCCGGCAATTGGCTGTTCATCATCGTGCTAGTGACCTATATGATTCCCGGCCAGGCCATCCTGATCCCGCAGTTTATTCTGTACCGCAACATCGGGCTGTTCGATAACCATTTCGGCCTCATTATGCTGGGAAGCTTCAGCGTGCTCGGAACGTTTATGCTCAGGCAATTCTTCATGGGCGTGCATCAGGAATTCATCGAATCCGCCAAAATCGACGGCGCGAACCATCCGCGAATCTTCTGGTCGATTGCACTGCCGCTGGTGAAGCCCGCTGTTGCCACGTATGCGATCCTGCGGTTCATCTGGACGTGGAACGATTATCAGAATCCGCTCATCTTCCTGCGGACGGACCGGCTGTTCACGATTCCGCTGGCGATGCAGAAATTCACGTCCTTGAGCGGAGAATTCTATTCCCTGATCATGGCGGCTGCCGTGTCGGCGATCTTCCCGCTGCTGATCGTTTTTATCATCGGCCAGAAGAGTGTCATCGAGGGCATCGCGCTGGGCGGGGTCAAGGGTTAAGAGCCCCGGGAATGAATGGGGTAAAAATAGTTCCAACATCAGTAAAGATTGTTTTATGGTTAAGATGTAAGCGCTCTATATAATGGGGATAGTTACAGCTAGAATCGTCACGACTTTACATACCGATATTGATATCAATGGGGAGGGTTATAGACAATGATGAACAAGAAATGGTGGTCGGGCGTTCTCACGGCTGCAATGGTGATCGGCCTGCTGTCCGGCTGCGGGGGCGGAGCGAAGGGGAATGAGGCCCAAGAGGGTTCCGAACAAGGCGGGGGCAAAACCAATCTGAGGCTGTACACCTATGGCACGGAGGAAGCTTACAATTGGAAGAAAACGATCCAGGCCTATGAAGAGGCAACGCCGGGCGTGAGCATTGAGCTGGTCCAGCTCAGCGAGAAGGGGGATACGCAGGAGGCGTTCAAGAAGCTCGACCTGGAGGCGGCTTCCTCGGCCCAGATGGACATTCTGATGTTCAGCGATCCGGCCGGTTACGCCCAGCGGGTGGCGCTCGGCATGGCCGAGCCGCTGGATGACTTCATTGCGAAGGACGGCTACAGCGTGGAAACGGATTATAAAGTAGATACCCGCCTCGACGGCAAGGTCTATGCGCTGCCGGGCAAGTTCAACCCGTGGTATGTGCTGCTGAACAAGGATCATTTGGAGGAAGCGGGACTGCCGGTTCCGACGGACTGGACCTGGGACGAATATGCGGATTATGCCAAAAAATTGACCCAAGGCGAAGGAGCGTCTAAGCGCTACGGGACATACTTCCATGGCCCGCAAGGAGGCGGATGGCTGGAGTTTCTGAAGCTGATGATGGCGAATCAGCCCCAAGATACCGATTATTTGAAGGCCGACGGCTCTTCCAATCTGGATAACCCGACCTTCAGGAAGACGCTGGAGCTGCGCGTGCGGATGGAGAAGGAGGACCAATCCTCGGTGCCGTACACGGACATGATCTCCCAGAAGCTGAATTACCGGACGCAATTCTTCAATCAATCCGCGAGCATGATCACGATTGGCAGCTGGATGAACACGGAGATCGGCGGAACGGACAAAGTGCCGCTGGACTTCAATGTCGCCGTAGCCCCATTCCCGAAAAACGAGAAAGGCGATCCGACGGGGCTTACGCCGGTCACCACGGATTACGTGGCGGTGGCGGCCAAGTCCAAGCATAAGGAAGAAGCTTATAAATTCGTCCGCTGGTACACAACGGAAGGGCAAATCGTGCAGGGCAAGAACATTCCGGCCTGGCAGCAGGTGAAAACCGAGCAGGTGGAAGAGATCATCGACACCATTCTGTCGGCCACGAAGAGTCCGGAGAAGGTAGACAAGAAATCGCTTGTGGACACCTTGGTCGCTTCGAAGGCCTCAGCTATCGTGCCTCCGGCACCTTATCAGGCGGAAGTGTACGAGGCGGTGAACGAGGAATACGAGAAGCTGATACTGGGCAATCAGGATATCGACCAGACCGTTGCGAACTCGCAGGAGCGAGTGAACAAAATTATAGAATCCAACAAAAAATGATCTGGTATAATAGACAAAAAAATCGGGACGGAATTCTTCGTCCCTTTTTTTGAATTCGCGTACATCATTCCCGTCACGCCATACCCGAGGTGGATCCTATGCCCGCACGACTCAAGAGCCTGATCCCGAGCTCCATCAGGCATAAGCTGATATTAGCTGCCATCATCTGCATCGTCGTACCCGCCATCGTCAGCTTGATTCTGTACAATTCGTTAACGAAGGAAGCCTTGAGGCAGCAGGCGGTATCCAACGCAAGCGATGCCCTTCAGCTGGTCCGCGGATCGGTGACGAATCTGCTCTTAAGCAAAATCAATATTGCCAACTATATTCAGATGAATTCCGGGTTGAATTCTTACTTCAAGCAGGTGGTCTCCGGCAACGAAGACCCGGACCCTTACCGCAGATTCATGGACTCCAACCGGGTACTGGAGCATCTGGACAGCTTGACGGTCGTCGGCGAGAAAAGTTATGTGACCGTCATACTAGAGAACGGCTCCTATTACATGAATTATTCCGTAAGCGATTACAATCCGCTCGATTACAGACAGCGGCCTTGGTTCAGCCGGATTTCGGAGCTGCAAGGCTTGGAGTCTCTGTGGACAGGACCGGAGGCCACGATGTTCCTCCCCGACCAGATCGATCATCCGACACAGCTATCGGTGGTGCGCACCCTCCGGCTGCCGGATTCCGAGATTTACGGCTACGTGATCGTGACGTTCATGGAGGATCAGATCAGCGGGATCTTCAACTCCCTTTCGGAAGGCAACGATATGGTGCTGCTGGATGCCAAGGGAACGATCGTTTCCGGCAGTCATCAGAACCAGATCGGAACGACCTTTGCTTATCTTGATGAGTTGGACCAAGAGAAGCCGTATTCGATCGTACCGATGAAGGGGGAGAAACAGCTGATGGTACACCAGGACATTCCGTTTGCCGGATGGAGATTGGTGCTGATGCAGCCGTACAAGGATGCGATCGTCAATATCAACTCGATTTTTAACCGGGTGTTCTGGTTTCAGATGTGCTTCTTTCTGATCTTTCTGCTGCTGCTCATTGCCCTTGTCCGCGCGTTTACGAAGCCGTTAGTCAAGCTCGGCAAAGTGGCAACCGCCGTGCAGCGCGGAAACTTGGAAGTAAGGTCGAATGTTCATGGCAATGATGAGGTTGGTCGGCTCGGTCATTTATTCGACGACATGCTGGACCGGTTCAAAGCCATGATTTCGGAAATATCCGAGAACCAGGCGAGAAAACGAAAAGCGGAGCTCCGAATGCTCCAAGCCCAGATCCATCCCCATTTTCTGTTCAATGTCCTGAATTCCATCCGGATGAAGGTCATGAAACGGGGCGATCCCGAAAGCGCCAAGATGATCGGCTCCCTGTCCGTGCTGCTCCGCATGACGATCAGCCGCGAGGAGGACGAGATTGCGCTTCACGAAGAAATCGACCTGATTTCGCATTATGTGGCCCTGATGAACCTCCGGCAGAAGGAGGAGGTCAGGCTGGAGCTGGATATCGCTCCGGAGGCTTTCCTCTTTAAGGTGCCGCGCTTTTTTCTGCAGCCGGTCGTGGAGAATGCGTTAATCCATGGGCTCAACCAGCAGGCAGGGATGATCCGGATTGCAGCCGTCATGAAGGGCAGGCACCTCGTGCTGGCGGTGAAGGACGACGGCATCGGCATGGATGAAGCCATCAGGGAGTCGATTGCCCGCAGAATCCAAGGCGGCTCCGCCGGGTCCTCGAAGCAGGAAGAGGCAAGCGGAGGCAGCTTCTCCCATATTGGTCTTCAAAATGTGATGGAACGGATGAGCATGGTGTTCGGCGAGGCTTTTCAATGTCACGTTTACAGCGAGCCTGGCCAGGGAACGGTGATCGAGATGTTTATACCGGAAAGAGGGAAAACGGATGTATAACGTGATGCTGGTGGATGATGATTATCCCGTCATCGAGCTGTTGTCGGAGGCCATCTCGTGGAATGAGCTGGGTTTGAATCTGATGGGAAGTTATGAGAACGGCATGAGTGCCTGGGAGGATGCGAAGTCTTCGCCTCCGGACATCCTGATTACGGATATCGGCATGCCCAAAATGAACGGGCTCGAGCTGTCCGCACGCATCAAAGAAGTGAAGGCCGATGTGCGGATCGCCATTCTGTCCTGCCATAACGAATTCCAATATGCCCAGCAGGCCATGCGCCTGAACGTGCAGGATTATCTGCTGAAGGATACGCTCGACCCCGAGGAGCTGGCACAGCTGCTGAGGCGCTTCAAGCAGGCAATGGACGAGGAGGCCCAGAAGGGCTGGGAACGGTCGCGGATGATCCATCTGGTGGACGAATCCAAGGAGCTGCGGAAGGAGCAGAGCCTTAAAAATTTCATACACCAGCCCCTGCTGTCACCCGAAAAATGGCGGCATGAGCTGTCGGAGTACGGGATATTGAAGCCGGGTTTCCACTGCCTTCCCGTGGTCGGGCATCTGGAGGATGTCCGGGATATCAAGCACCGCTTCGCCTCCAACCAGACGCTGCATTTTGCCCTGGGCAACGTGCTGCGGGAGGTGCTGGAGCAGCTGAATCCGAGTGCGGTCCATGTCATATACGATGCAAAGTCTTCGCTGCTCCTGTTCTCGTATCGACCCGGCTTGGGCAGCAACGTTTACGATGATGCCGCCGCCTGCTTGAAGGAGGTGCAGCGGACGCTCGATCGCGTGCTGCGAATCCGCATGTCGTTCCTGATCGGCCGGGGGTGCGCGGAGCCGGAGGGCTTAAAGGCAGGGCTCAATGAACTGCTGGCCTGCCGGCAGCAACGTTTCTATCTGGAGCCGCAGGAGATATCGAAACTGAACGGAGCGCTTGAACAGAACAGTCTGCATGGAGATCCCGATCTCTTCGTTTATTATGACCGGGCCAGCTCGGAGCTGCGGGAATCGCTGCTCGGCAAGGAGGGCTCCGGAGCGCGCGATACGGTCGATCGGTGGATCTCATGGATTCAAGGCAAGCGGTACGCACCGGAATCGGTCAAGGACTGGGTGTTGAAGCTTCTGCTGGATCTGAAGCTGAGGCTTCATCTCCTGCATTCGCTGTCACCCGCTTATACAGCGGATGCGCTGCACAAAGAGATCATGGACATGGATTCCTTGAACGAGCTGAAATCCTGGCTTCACGATTATTTGGAATCCACCATGCAGGCCATGGATCGGGGATTCGGGGGCAGCAGAAGATCGGAAGTGACGGAGGCCTGCAAATACGTGTCCCTTCGGCTTGACCAGAGGATCACGCTGGATGAAGTTGCGGGCTGTCTGCACCTGAATCCGAGCTATTTCAGCCGCATGTTCAAGAAAGAAACGGGTGTCACCTTCATCGAATACGTCACCCGGATGAAGATGGAGCGAGCCAAGGAGCTGCTCCGGCAGACGGACCGCACGGTCGGGGAAATCTGCGAAAGTCTGGCTTACGACAATGTGAGTTATTTCAGCAAGACATTCAAGGCTTATGCGGGGGTGACCCCTGTAGAGTTCCGGAACGGTTGAACGGGAGATGAAACGGGCGTCTGAACGGGCGTCGAATTGGGGAGGGGTCTTAGTCCGATGAACAGGATGCAGGAGCTGACAACGATTGTGAACGGGATGACTCCCGCCGATTTGCGAATGTATTACCAAGGCGGGGACCAGAGGGCGTTCTGGGAAGGCATTCAGCGAAGCGGGGATTACGAGCAGGACATATCCGAGATTCGCGAGGAAGGGGAACGGCTGCTATCTTTCCCGAATCCGCCGCTGACCTATGACTTATTCACCCGGTTTGCCCGGCATGGAACGAGGCTGGACTATGAGAGGGTCTATTTCGAGCGAAGGCTCCGGTTGAATACGTTTGCCCTGCTGGTCCTTCTCGAGCCTGATAACGAAGCGTACCGGACGGCTCTCCAGGAGATGGTCTGGTCCATCTGCGATGAGTATACCTGGTGTTTACCGGCGCACCTGAATGCGGAATCGCCGGGCGGCATCAAAGGGACGATTGATCTGTTCAGCGCCGAGACCGGGTTTACCCTCAGCGAAATCCGCATGCTGCTGCGGGACCATCTGCCTTCGCTGCTGATCTCAAGAATCGAGGAGGAGGTTGAAGCGCGGTTGTTCACCCCTTTCCTAAGTCATGAGCACGGCTGGGAGACCGCGACGCATAATTGGTCTGCCGTCTGTGCCGGTTCCATCGGCTCTGCCGCGCTGCTGCTTATGGAAAGCGGGGAATCTCTTGCGAAGATTCTGCTGAAGACGGAGCGGTGCATGGATTATTATCTGCAGGGCTTTGGCCCCGATGGAGCTTGTCTGGAAGGGCTGGGATACTGGAATTACGGGTTCGGGTATTTCGTGTATTATGCCGATTTGCTGCGCAAGCGCACCCGAGGCGAGATGGACTGGTTCCGTGCAGAGAAGGCAGGCCGCATCGCCTTGTTTCAGCAAAAGGGCTTTTTGGGAGGCAAGGCCGTCGTCAACTTCTCCGATTCGCAGCCGGAAAGCAAGGTGCATATCGGCTTGTCTCATTATCTGGCCGCATTGTACGCAGACTTTGAGTCTCCGCCGCAGTCTCTCCGGTCGGCTTACCGCGACGACCATTGCAGCCGCTGGGCTCCGGCCTTGCGTAACCTGATCTGGCGAACCCCCTTGCTGGAGGGAAGCGATTGGGGAGAGGCGAGTTATTATTTGCCTGATGCCCAGTGGCTGATCTCACGCAGCTCCCATGGAGACGAAGTGTACGCGTTTGCCGCCAAGGGCGGCAGCAACGGCGAGCCGCACAACCATAATGATCTGGGGCATTTTATCCTGTACGGCGCCGGGGAAGTATGGTGCTCGGACCTCGGCTGCGGCGAGTACACGGCCGAGTATTTCGGCGAAGGACGGTACGGCTATGATTGCAACGGCTCCCAAGGCCACTCCGTGCCGATCATCGACGGCCATTACCAGCAAGAGGGTTCGGATAGCGCCGCGGTTGTATTGGAAGCGGTGGCGGGCGAAGCCGTGGATCGGCTTGCGCTTGAGCTGGCCTCGGCCTACCGGGTTCCGGCGCTTCGGGCATTCACAAGGACGCTGGAATGGAACAAGGAGGGGAATCGGCCAGAGCTGACGCTGAGCGACCGGTTTACGTTCGATTCACTCCCGGAGAGTCTGGTGGAGCGGATCGTCACCAGGATACAGCCCGAGCTGGTGCTGATGGATGGCCGCTGGGCTGTTGCGTTACGGGGAGCGGCAGCTGATGACCGAGTAGAGACAGAGGGACCGGAAGCCGTTGAGGTCTTGGAAAAGACGGCGGGGCTGACAGCAGCAGAAGAAGGGACCGGTGGGCAGCCGGCTCAGGTTCTAGATGGTGATCGGGAGGAAACGGCTCAGCACCGAGGAGAAAACCGAGAGCAACTCAAGGCTAAGGATTCTATTCCGGAGTCTGCCTTTTCCCGGGAAAACAGGCCCGGCCTGTTGATCTACTATGACAACGATCTGGTAGAGCCTGAGCTGACAGGCCATGTCTTCCGTGACCACTTTGGGAAGGAAGCATCTTGGTATGCCGTGGATTTTAAAGTGAGAGCCCCCGGCTTGCATACGAATATCGATTTCAGATTTCAATTCATATGAACAGGAGTGGAGAGGAATGAAAACAGAGATCGCTTTGGAATGGTTGACGGAGGCCTGGGAGAAGTCGCTTGCGAAAACGCGGCGAAACGTAACGCGGATTGGGGCGGGGTTTCCGCATGCCAGCCAGAATGGAGTCTACCAGCTGGAGCCGCCGCATTGGTGGACGGCCGGCTTCTGGCCTGGGATGCTGTGGCTTCTGTACAACGACAGCGGCCGGGCGGAGTTTAGAACGACCGCCGAGCAGTGCGAGCTCATTCTGGATGACGTGCTGAACCAATATGTACGATTGGATCACGATCTCGGCTTCATGTGGACGTTAACGAGTATGGCATCCTACAAGCTGACCGGCAGCGAAGAGTCCAAGGTACGCGCGCTCAAGGCGGCTAACTACCTGGCTGCACGCTTCAACCTGAAGGGCCAATACATTCGAGCCTGGAATCCATGGTCGGAAGGGGAGGATAACGCCGGACTAGCCATCATCGATTGCGCCATGAATACGCCTTTGTTGTTTTTGGCCTCCGAGATCAGTGGCGATCCCCGCTACCGGCATATTGCCGAAGCCCATATGGACACGGTGGTCCGGGACTTCGTCCGGCCGGACGGTTCCGTATATCATATCGTTCGATACGATCCGGCTACCGGTGAACGTGTGGAAGGAATCGGCGGGCAGGGCTTTGCGCCCGAATCCGCCTGGTCCAGGGGGACGGCGTGGGCGATCTACGGCTTAACGCTTGCCTACCATCATACAGGCAAGTCGATATACCTCGACACCGCCAAAACGGTGGCGCATTTCTTCCTGGCGAACCTTCCGGAAGACCATGTGCCGTACTGGGACTTCCGCGCGCCGGATGAAGCCCGCATCTATCGGGATTCGTCCGCCGGAGCCTGCGCCGCCAGCGGGCTGCTGCTTCTGGCCGACAAGTTGGATCAGGGACAGGCAGCCGTATACCGGGAATCCGCGGTCCGGATTTTGGAATCACTGTACCGGAATTACGGTACATGGGACAACGATGGGGAGGAAGGCTTGATTCTTCATGGGACCAGTCATTATCCGGAAGGACGGAATATCGACGTGCCCTTAATTTATGGCGACTTTTTCTTTGTGGAAGGCGTGGCGCGGCTGAGAGGGAAGGGGCCGTTTTACTGGGAATGACGGAGATTGAAGCGGACGAATCAGGTACAAGGACAGGAACAAGCAGAAACAGGAACAAGAAACAGCAGAGGAAGAGTAGAGACACAGAAAGAGGGTTAGAGAAATAGAAGCACGAGGAAGTGTATAGTGAGGTGGATTCTCAGGAAGAGAATAAGAGAAGTAGGTTCATAAAAAAAGTACATGCGAGTAAGAGGATAAGAGATGTAGAAATACAGGAAATGAATAAGAGAAGCATTCCGGAAATGGAGTGAGAATGGAAGATGAGCATACAGGCAACGGGGAATCTTGATGGTGGCTTGACCCATCCGGTTGCCCGGAATCCGCTACGGACAAGAGACGATGTGCAGGAAGCACTCACCCAACTGCTCGAGCCTCTGAATAAATGGTACAGCGAGGGGCGAGCCCGATTAATCCTCGAACGATCGGGAGCCGACGCCTATGCCGATATTGCGGAGATGGAGGGTTTCTCGCGAGTCATGTGGGGACTCGTACCCGCCGTTGCCGGCGGATCCCATGGGGATCTGTGGGAGCTGTCTCTCCAAGGGATACGTTCAGGGACGGATCCGACGCATGCGGAGTATTGGGGAAAGGTGAATGATTATGATCAACGGCTGGTGGAGATGGCGGTATTCGGATTGGCCTTCGCCCTCATTCCGGAGCGAATCTGGCAGCCGCTGAACGAGAAGGAGAGGGCCAACCTCTACCAGTGGCTCGATCAGATCAATGATCACCCTTGTCATGATTGCAATTGGCTATTTTTCCATGTATTTGTCAACGTTGGCTTCCTCAAAGCAGGCTTGCCGTACGATGCTGAGCAGCTGGAGAACAATCTCCAGCGCATTGAGGAATTCTATCTGGATGCAGGCTGGTACAGTGACGGAATCGGGGGGCACAGCGATTATTACGTGCCGTATGCCTTTCATTTCTACGGCCTGATCTATGCGCAGCTGATGGGAGAGGAGGATCCGGAACGCACCGGACGCTACAGGGAGCGGGCAGCGTTGTTTGCCCGCGATTTCTTCCACTGGTTCGCCCCCGACGGGGCGGCCGTTCCTTATGGGCGCAGCTTGACGTACCGCTTTGCCCAGTCGGCGTTCTGGTCGGCTGCGGCCTATGCCGGGCTGGAAGGGTTTCGTCCGGGTGAGCTAAAAGGGCTGATCCTGAGAAATCTCAGATGGTGGTTTCAGCAGCCCATATTCGACCGGGAAGGCGTGTTGACGATCGGCTACGCGTACCCAAACCGGATCATGTCGGAGAATTATAACGCGGCCGGCTCCGTGTACTGGTCGCTGAAGACGTTCCTGATCCTGGCTTTGCCGGACGAGCATCCGTTCTGGACGGCCGAGGAGCAGGAACTGCCGGAGACGGGAGAAATTTCGGTGCAGGAGCAAGCGCATCTGGTGTTTTGCCGGGATCAGCAGACCGGCCATGTGGCCGCGTTCAATACGGGCCATCCGTCTACGAACGAGCATACGCATACTTCCGCCAAGTACGAGAAGTTTGTTTACTCAACCGCCTTTGCATTCAGCGTACCGAGGGCGGAATGGGGACTGGCCCAGGGGGCTTACGATTCCATGCTGGCGCTTAGCGAAGGTGATCGGCTGTTCCGGGTCAAGCGCTTATGCGAGGAAACATGGATTCAGGAGCATGTGCTGTATGCACGATGGAAGCCGTGGAGAGACGTGGAGGTACGGACCTGGATAGCTGCGGGGCTCCCTTGGCATATTCGCATCCATCGGATCAGCACGGGAAGAATGCTTGATGCCGCAGAAGGCGGGTTTGCTTTAGGCTTGGGATCGCTAAACAGCTCCATGGCGGGAGAAGGGGCAGCATCGGCTTCCAGCACCTTCGGCACGAGCGCTATCTATGGCATGCTCGGTTACGATACAGCAGAGCTCATCTATCCCCATGCCAATACCAATCTCCTGCGTCCCCGCACCGTCATTCCTACATTGATGGCGGCGCTCGAACCCGGAACGTATTGGCTCATATCGGCTGTGCACGGCGATCCAGGTCCTCACGTCGTCGAAGAGGCTTCCATGGAAGCCGTAACAAAGGGTCTGGGTGTAGAGATTGGCCATCGTGAGATTAAAATAACGACACAGACGGGGAAGGTCATCGTGATTCCGATGAACTGAAGGGCATGCCGTCATTCGCCTTCATATAAATCTAAACCACAAAAGCCGGGGGATTGATAACCCCGGCTTTCGTGCGCTTCATATAAGCACCTCATCCTCCCTGATCGTGGCGATGGGCTGCAAAAATTGGTGATTAAAGGGTCGGAGCTCTGTCCCTGTCCGAGCTTTATTCACCCAATCCGGGTTGACCAAGGCGCTGGTGCCGATCGCAACGAAATGCGCATGGCCAGAAGCCAAGATTCGTTCTGCGACAGCCGGCTCGCCGAGTTTGCCGTTCGCGATGACGGGAACGCCGCCGTATGTTGCGGCAAGCTCGGCTAAGGTGGTCTCGCCTTCAGCGAAAGCGGGGGCGTAAGCTTTGTACTCCGTCGTGTGAATGTAAGATGGTGAGGCCCCGCTCAATTGTTCGAATATTGTTTTAGCCTCCTCAACTCCCTGAGCCCACTTATGATGAAAATCGTTCACCTTGCCCTGGGAAATCCGCACGCCAACGGTATAATCCGGGCCAACGGCTGCCCGAATGGCTTCCAACACCTCAACGACAATTCGAATCCGATTCTCCGTGGCCCCGCCGTATTCATCCGTTCTGTGGTTGGTGTAATCGGTTATGAATTGATCGAGCAGATAGCCGTTTGCCGCATGGATTTCAACCCCGTCGAATCCAGCAGCCTTGGCGCGGAGTGCCGCTTGCGCAAAATCCTGGATCGTTTGTTTAATCTGAGCCTGAGTTAACTCCCGAGGGGTGGCGAATTCTCCGCTTCCTCCATGATCCTCAAGCATGGCGCCCACCGGCTTCACCGCAGAAGGCGCTACCGGGACGAATCGCTCATGCTGAACCAGGGCCCCGGCGTGCATCAGCTGCGCAATGATTTTACTTCCCTCCCGATGAACAGCTTCGATGACAGGCTTCCAGGACGCGGCCTGCTGGTCATTCGCCATGCCGGGCTGGTTGAGATAGCTTTGGCTCTGAACGTCATCCGGATAAAGGCCTTCCGTAATGATCAGACCGAACCCGCCCTTTGCGAATCTCTGATAGTATCGGACCATTCGGTCGTTTGCCAAGCCATTTGGCTCCGCGCTCGTTCTAGTCATGGGCGAGAGTACGGCCCGATTGGACAGTTTCAAAGATCCTAATGAAGCTTCGGTTAGCAGGTTGGGATATGAATGCATGGTTTTGTCCTCCTCATTGGTTGATCAGTCTTATGGCGACCGACGCTGGTTAGTGGGTATGATCTGATTGTATTTCGCATGGTCTATACTGTAAAATGATAGAAATTAATATATGTATCAATAAAAATGATACCAAGAAGGTGAGCTGAATGGACTTAACGGATCTGAGGATGATCGTCATCATTGTGGAGGAAGGCAGCGTATCAGGTGCAGCCGAGAAGATGGGGTATGTGCAATCCAACGTGACGGCGCGCATACGCAAGCTGGAATCCGAGCTGGGTCTTCCTTTGTTCGATAGGCATCCCAGAGGAGTTTCGCCCACGGAGAGGGGGCTCGTTCTCTATCGATATGCCAAGGAGATTCTAGATATGGCTGAGGAAGCCCTTGCCGCCGTCAAAGAGCCGCCCTATCCAAGCGGTCCGCTTGTGATCGGCGTCGTGGAGACGATGGCGACATCGCCGTCCTTCATCCAGGCCTTGTCCCACTTTCAACGAACCTATCCGGAGGTCGCGCTATCTCTCGTTAGCGGAACATCTCCACAGCATCATGAAGGCATGCTCAGCCGTAGATTGGACGGTGCGTTCATTACCGGTGATTATGATATGTCGCTGCTTGTGAGCGAACTGGAAATCCGGGAGGAGGTGTCGCTGCTTGCTTCGTCGGAGGAATCCGAAGAAGAGGGGGCATTCAAGGCATTCGAACTAACGGGTGCTTCTTGGATCGTATTTCCCAAGGGATGTCCGTTCCGGAAGTCTAACGAAGAGTGGCTTAGCAGCGAAGGGATCGCCGCAGCGAACATGATCGAAATCGGCACATTGGAGACGATGCTCGGCTGCGTACGGGCCAAACTGGGCTGCGCGCTTCTGCCGGCATCGGCGATTCCTTGGTCCGATCCAGGATTAACGGCCTACCCCGTACCGGAAGAGTATCGCAGCGCCACGACCCGGCTGCTCCGTCGCAATGAATCATTCCGCAGCAAGGCGTTTGCCGCTTTCGCGGAATGCGTCAGAGAAGCGGGCGGTCTGAATTCGACTGGAATTCAGGCCTCCTGATCTTGAAAACATCTCCCGTTTCCGAAAGCTTGCCAGAAAAGGGCGGGATATTTTCATGAAAAGTGATACAATGATAGAAATACGTAAATGAGGGTAGCGGAAGGATCAACGTTTACCTGGCAGCGAAGTGGGAGTGTGATCGAGAGAATGGAAGAGACGTATACGGCAAAACGGGCAGTCAGCATGGAGGACATCGTACGCGCACACCACGTGCTTCGTGAAGTGATCGTGCGGACGCCACTGCAGCGCGACGCTGTGCTGTCAGCCAAGTATGACTGCGAAGTGTATTTGAAGCGCGAGGACTTGCAGGTGGTTCGCTCCTTCAAGATCCGCGGCGCTTACAATATGATTCGCAGCTTGTCAGACGAGGAACGTGGTAACGGGATCGTGTGCGCGAGTGCGGGAAACCATGCGCAAGGGGTGGCTTTCTCCTGTAATGCGCTGAATATTAGAGGCAAGATTTATATGCCGAGTACAACCCCGAATCAAAAGGTGAAGCAGGTGAAGCGTTTTGGCGGGGGCAGTGTCGAGGTCATTTTGACAGGCGATACCTTCGACGATGCTTATGCTGAAGCGATCAAGGCATGTGATGAGTATGGCATGACCTTTATTCACCCGTTCGATGAAGCGAAGATCATCGCGGGTAATGGCACGATCGGGATGGAAGTCATGGAGGAGCTGGACGCTCCGGCTGATTATATGTTTGTCACCATTGGCGGCGGCGGTCTTGCCGCAGGCGTGGCAACATATGTAAAAACCGTCAGCCCAACGACGCAAGTCATTGGCGTTGAACCGCTCGGCGCAGCGTCCATGATCGAGGCCAAGAAGCAGGGTGAGGTGGTCACCATGCACGAGATCGACAAATTCGTGGATGGCGCAGCCGTTAAGCGTGTCGGGCAGCTGACCTACGATATCTGCTGTGAGCTTGTCGATGACATCGTGACGGTACCGGAAGGCAAAGCCTGCACCACCATCCTGGAGCTGTATAACGAAAATGCGATCGTTGTAGAGCCTGCGGGGTCGCTGGCCGTGGCGGCGCTGGATATGAACCGGGACCGGATACGCGGAAAAACGGTCGTATGCATCATCAGCGGCGGCAATAACGATATCGACCGGATGCAGGAAATCAAGGAGCGTTCCTTGATTTATGAAGGGCTGAAGCATTACTTCATGATCAACTTCCCGCAGCGTGCGGGAGCACTCCGTGAGTTTCTGGAAGAAGTGCTGGGTCCCGACGACGATATCGCACGCTTTGAATATACGAAGAAGCATAACAAGGAAGACGGGCCTGCCCTGGTGGGCATCGAGCTGTTAAGGCCCGAGGATTACGGTCCGCTGGTAGAGCGGATGCAGCGCAAGGGTCTGGATTATACAGAGCTGAACAAGAACATGAACCTGTTCAATCTGCTGATTTAAGAGGCACACAGGGCACGATAAATAGGCACAGACCACGTATAAAAGCCGGATTCTCCTACAAACGGGAATCCGGCTTTTTTGATAGCTATTCATTAGGTTATCGATCTTGTTTAACGTTGGGGAATGGTTTGTGGTTCATTCGTCTAGTCGAGCGGAACCGCCTTCGCACGATACTGCTCCACTTCCTGGGTCAACTTGTCCTTGTTGCTCTCAAGCACTTCAGACCAGGACTTCAGCTTTTTCAGGAGAGCGCTTTTGGAGACGGCGTCGCTGTCCTTGAGCACGCTATCGAAGGCTTGCCGCACTTCCGGATCAAGTAGATTGTCCTCGTACTTGAATAGCGGTGTATTGTTATAACCGTAGAATAAGCTCAGCTCCGTAAAACGAAGCTTCAGCTTCACGTCAGCGGTCCGGTTTGATTTAGGATAAGTCGTGATAAAAGCCTCCTGCGCGAGTCCACGTTCAATGACCTCGGACCAAGGGATGACCAAGGCGGCATCACTGACCGCAGGCTTCTTGGACTCCACAATCATGATGTCGATGTAGGCTTGAAGATCCTTATTGATGTAAGGCTTGTATGGTTTCAGTGTCGTATAGTCGATAATCGGGAAGATGACGCCTTCGGTCGTATACAGTCTGTAGCCGCTATCCCTCAGGTTGATGAGCACCTTCCGAAGCGTGTCGTCCTTGGCTTTGTTAATGGTCGTGTTAATCGGCTCCCCGAATTTGTACAGGTTCATCAGCTTATCCTGAATGCCGATTTCATACACCTTATCGGTTTTTGCCGGGAGTGCATCATTCATCGCATTCTCCAGTTTGAGCACCAGCATGGTCGCCTGATACGGGGTGACGCTGCGGATATGCTTGGTGATGTAAGCCTTGGCATAAGCCACGTCAGTTTCCTTCAGAAGTTTACTGGCTTTGTTGTACACCGCATTGCCGAAGGCGGTAGCTTTGCTTGAAACTGCGGTTGAACCAGCTTGGGATACGGATGCAGGTGCTGCGTTAGCGATGACGCCGGTCTGGATCGTTAGAATAAGTGCAAGGATGGCAGCCATCGCGGATTTTTTGGATTTTGACATATATATTCCTCCCTTACCACACATTACCCTTATCCTATCATCTTCTATAGAACATTAGTTTACAATGTACGAAAAAATATTAAAGATTTTGTTATGCGCAAGCCGCGAATGGATGACGAGTTTGTATTATTTGCTCGAAAAAAGAAGCTTCGTCCCGGCGATTCCGACCAGGAATATGACGAGACTGATCCATGGCGCTATCGTCAGAACCGGCAGCAGCCGCCCCAGCCACACGCCGGCAACCAGAATCAATACGGTGATGGCGACATAAATCCCCATATTGCGGACATTAATCTTGCGTTTGTCCACCTCCGGCTTGAAGGTATCGCTCTTCATCGATCTTAACAATGCGTGGATCAGCACATAGGAACCGCCTGCTATCAGAATCAGGGTAGAAATACGGACCTGCGTCATGCGTTCAACCGGCCCCCCGGCCCACATCGTGATGAACCCGACCAGCGCTTGGACGAAGAAAAACCAGGTTAAAGCAATCCACGGGATCATGAGATGATATTGGAGACTGCTGAGGCCCTTCATTTTTGGCAGCTGTTCTACCAGCTCTTTGCAGTAGGCTTCGGGATCGCTTCCGAATACGTCCTCGGCGCTTTTGCCTTTGGCTTGGGCGTCCAGCAGGTGCTGGGCGATTTCGAGCAGCAGCTCCTCGCCTTTTTGCTCCTGCACCGAGCTGCTGCGGATATAGACCACCATGTCCTGGTAATAGCTCAGGTTGTTTGGTTTCATGGCATCCTGGAGTCGATTGTTCTCTTTAATCATCTGTTTGGTATTCATGTTCACTGTCCTCCGCGGGTTAGAATGTGGTCCACACTATCTTTAAGCGTTCCCCAATGCTCCTTGAATTGTTGTAGAACCTGTCGGCCTTTATCGGTCAAATTGTAGTATTTGCGTGGGGGCCCCCCGGCACCGGGCGCAGGCCGAAGTGTCCCTTCGATTAACTGCTCTTTCTGCATGCGAAGCAGCAGGGGATAAATGCTGCCTTCGCTCACAAACGTTAGCCCGCTGTCTTCCAGCAGCGTGCTAAGCTCATAACCGTATACCTCCCGATGCTCCATGAGCGAGAGAATGCAGCCTTCGAGAATGCCTTTTAGCATCTGACTTTGGGTGGTCATGAATAGGATTATCCTCCTTCAAGTATATTGCTATGCAAGGTAGTTGGTCGTATGGAGGTTAGGCTGCCAATTGAAATGACAAATGGCGAATGACAAACTGTTGACTACCTTGTTATGCAATATATCATACTAACAACATACTTGCAATGCAAGGTAGCTTGATAAATTCCGTGTCGTATTCGTGAACTAGGTATAATTCCGCCGTTCCTATTTCACAATAATAAGCATTCTGAATCTATAGACGACACCCTGATCACTTTAGGGGTAAAAAGGAGGAGTTCTCAGGTGAGTGCTAACTTTTTTGACGATGAATTGCATGGGGGAGACGCGGTGCCGGCCAATGGGCAAAAGGTTGTTGCAGGCAGCAGTACAGCGGATGGGATATTTGGCCAGCCTGAAGGGGGATACGCCTCCGAGGATGATGAAACAGATCTGTCCGCATCAAGCTTATGGGAGAACGACCCCGTCGGGAAGACCTGGATGAATGATTGGAGCGGGCGCGAAGAGACCCATGCGATGTTTCGCCAGAGCTACGAGTAACGCTGAGGGTTCAGTGAAAAGCTGGAAGGAACAATTAATTCGGGCGCGAAGAAAAATGCCATGCGTTGACAATCCATAATCACGATGCTAAGATAAGTTTAATTAATTCATATTAAACTTATCGGAATTATTTATATTATGATTACGGCGTGTTATCGCAAGGAGGAATCGGCATGGAGCGGCAAATTACAATCCGGCATAATCAAGAGGAACTTACGGCAACCATCCATTACCCGTTGAAGGAAGCGGCCCAAGGCGGCCGGTGCAATCGGATCCCGCTGGTCATTATCTGCCACGGCTTCGTTGGAAGCCGGATCGGCGTGGACCGGCTGTTTGTCAAAACGGCACGTGCGTTTGCCGAAGACGGGTACATGGTGATCCGGTTCGACTATATCGGATGCGGGGAGAGTTCGGGCAATTATGGCAGCGAGGGTCTCGACTCGATGATTGCCCAGACGCGTTCCGTCCTTGATTATGGACTCAGCTGCACCGATGTCGATCCGACGCGCATCACACTCATCGGACATAGCTTGGGTGGCGCTGTCGCCCTGCAAACCGCCGTTCGGGATCGGCGGGTGAAGAATCTGATCCTGTGGTCTGCAGTAGGATATCCGTTCAACGATATCGTCAAAATCACCGGTCGCGATGTATACGACACCTCTGTCAAGTCGGGATCCGCCGATTATTTGGGATACTCGTTTACCCCGGTCTTTTTCGAATCGCTGGCACAGGGTCAGCCTTTCCAGGAAGCCATCAAGTTTACGGGCAATGTGCTGGTGATACATGGTACCTCGGATGAAGTCATTCCGGTGGACTACGCATTTTTGTACCAAAAAGTGTTCTGGATGCGCCAGGAAGGCCGCTGCGATAAGGAGATTATCTTCCAGGCCGATCACACGTACTCTGCCGGACCACAGCGCGAGCAGCTGCTTCAGCGTACACGGGATTGGTTGAACGAGCAGGAGAACATTCAGCAGGAATGGCAGCACTGGATGATTTAAGGGAGTTATTTGGCATAATGGGCGATTTAACGGTACAATAGAGTTGTCCCTTGATTTTGAAGCTGGAGGTGGCATCGATGACGTTACCTGCTTTATTTATTGCCCATGGTTCGCCGATGATGGCCCTGGAGGACAACGAGTACACCCGCTTCCTTGAGCAGTTGGGGCGGGAGCTGCCTACGCCTAGGGGCATAGCTGTATTTTCTGCCCACTGGGACGATCCGGATCAGCGGCTTACTGAAGACGCCGAGCATGGCACGATGCATGATTTTTACGGATTTCCGGAGGAAATGTACAAGATCACATATCCTGCCCCAGGCAGCGCAGAGCTGGCAGCTCAGATTCGTCAGCGTTTTGAGGCTAACAATCTGCATGCCAAGGCCGTGACCGGCCGTGGTCTGGACCATGGGGTATGGGTCATTCTGCGCAAAATGTACCCCAATGCGAATATTCCCGTGGTGGCCTTGTCCGTGGACTCCAAGCGCTCGCCACATGAACAATATTCCATCGGTACGATGCTGTCTGATTTGCGTGAAGAAGGTATCCTGATTATCGGGAGCGGCGGTTTGGTGCACAATCTGCGGATGGTGCATGAAAGTGATGAGCCTGATGAATGGGCGGCTGCATTCGATGAATGGATCGCGGAGCAGCTGACGGAATGGAATCTGAATCATCTGTTTGCGTTTGACAAAAAAGCGCCTCATGCCAGCGATGCTGTCCCTTCCTATGGACGGGAGCATTTTGTCCCTTTGTTCTACGCAATGGGTGCTGCCGACAACGGCCGCAAGGCAAAGCGATTGTTTCAATCTTACCAATATGGCAGTTTGAGTCTGAACTGCTGGTCATTCGAATAATGAGATGCCGGGCTTGGTTTACAAGCTCGGCTTTTGTTGTGTTTGGGGGATAGTGTGTGGGATTCAGCTGGCAGTGAGTCGGGGCAGAAATTTTGTGGGAAAAAGCAGAAAATAGTGGGGGGCGTTATTGAATAACCAGTGTACTTAGTCAGTCCGTCGGCCGGCCGGGTAGTATCGGACTGGTCAGTCCGTCTGCCCGGCAGTAACGGACCTCAGATCCGTTATTTTCGCAATACGCTCGCTTTTAGTGGGACTATCGGACACACGATCCGTTAAGTAGCGGATCAGTGCACTCGGTTAGTCCGACGGCCCAGCAGTAACGGACCTCAGATCCGCTATTTTGGCAATACGCTCGCTTTTAGTGGGACTATCGGACACACGTTCCGTTAAGTTGCAGATAATCGGCAAAATGAGGACCTTATTT